>JADZCV010000010.1 GCA_020851375.1 Nitrospirota bacterium
AAATCAGATTGACCAGGTGATACCCCACAGGACTCAGACCGCCAAAGGCATAGTTTATTGCATAACTCGAGATCACAAGCGGGCGGTAATGACCGGCAACCTTAGGGTCATTGGCGCTCAGGCCAGGATCTTCGAAAAAGCTCAGGATATTAGCGGTATCCCGGATGTTCCGGTTTTCCACAACAACTTCAGAATCATCATACTGGAATGGATTGTCCAGTGCATTTAAATAGAGCAGACTGCCCAGGATAAGGAACACAAAAAGGGTAATCCATGGATAGAACAAGACCCCGGATAACATTGTCCTTTCTGAAGATAGCGCCGGCATCATCGCATTATAATACAGATATCCGGCAAAAGAAAAGGATCAATCAGAAAGGGGTTGAGATGGAAATTCCTATATTATGCTGGTAATATCCACCGCCGCCGCCTACTGTTGGAACAGGGGAGGCCAGGAGATCTTCCAGTTTCTGCTGTTCCTCGGATGTCAGAGGGGCGAGGTTGGTATGGCTTAGGACATAAGAGAAGTTGTAACCAAGAGAAAAGTTGACATATTCCGTAAAACTAAGGGTGAGCCCTCCGGAATATGACTGGTTGACATTTCGACGGAAACGTTGAAAGAATGTCGTTGAATCAGGATTACTGTAATCCACAAGACTAATTGAATAGCCGAGACTCAATCCAAGGTGAGCCACTATTGGCCGGCTGTAACTCACAGAAATGGCATTTGTCCGGTTGGCGTAATTACTGGCAATTGCATCAAGGTTCTTGTAAACGCTAAAACTGTAACTCCCGGACAGATTGTCCCGAACAGAAAGCTTCTGCGAAACGGTGAGCGTCAGGTTGTGCTGTTCCGAATTACTGGTCTTATTTACAGGAGACCAGCCCCGGGAGCCCTTATAGCTAAGGGCAGCTATAGTGGGAATGTATCGCGGTTCTGTAGTCGCCACAAGAGAAAGTTCATTATTCACATAAGTCAGTCTCCCCTCAAAAAAGGATCTGCTGCTTGAAATAGAACCGGAGATTGTTCTGTCCTGCTGGAGCCTTTGCACCCCATTCACCTGTAGCGTGTAACCATTGCCCTCTAACTGGGTATCATAATAGACTGACTGATTGCCAGAAAGTCCAGCAAAGAGGCTCCCGTTTTTCGGGCGAAAGATGGTGTAGTTAAGACCGAGGCCGTAGGTTGATTGGACAGTGGACTCTGCGTTAGCCCTGAAGGCAATATTGGAGTTAAAGCTGTGCGTCATGGAAAAACTCCCATGCCAGTCACGGAGCTGTTTGAGTCTTTCCTCAGCAACCTCTGCATCCGGAGATCCCTCTGCAACGGCTGTTAAATCTTTGAATATCTTTCTCGCCTCCTCATACTCCTCCTCTCTGACATAAAGGTTTCCAAGTACTATGTAGGCCTTGGTAAAGCCGGGATTTATCTCTATCGCCTTCTTAAGTGCAACTCTGGCTTCATCTTTAATGTCAAGGTTTTCCAGAATAACGCCCAGATAATAGTATGCGATATAGTTTTTAGGATAGAGGGCCAGGACAGTTTCCATCTCCTTCCTCGCCCCTTCCCAGTCCTTATTTTCCATACGCTCAAACGATTTCTTAAGACGGTCAGACAAATCCTCCACCTCCTTCATCTGATCCAGTCTTGACCGGGCAACGCGGGTCTCAGTTCCCTCCTTCTGTATCTCAATAACCATTTTAAATGCCTCACGGGCCTCCTGGAATTTCCTAAGCCTCTCAAGGACAGCCCCAAGCTGGAGATATGCCTGGACATAATCCGGGGCCCTCGATATGGTCTTCTTCAAGGCAACCTCAGCCTCTTCCGTCCGGTTGAGTCTCTCATACAGGACACCCGAATTGAAGAGGGCTACCGGATCATCCGGTGTCATCTCAAGGATGGCCTGCATCTCTGTAAGAGCAGCCTCATAGTTACCTGCGGTTAACAGTCTCTTCCCCTGATCAAAATGGAACCGGATGGTAACTGCGCGAAGGCGGCTGCGGGCCTCTTCCACGCGGGGGGCCTCCTTTTCCAGGTCAATTGCAGCGCTGTATGCCTCCATTGATTTTTTATATTCCCTTAATCCATCATATACCTGGCCAAGGAGAAAGCGTATCTCGGGATCCTTCGGTGAAAGCGTCACGGCCTTCTCCAGTGTAAATGCAGCATCCCTGACACGGCTTCCCTTGATGTAGAGTACAGCCAGAGACAGGTGGAGTCTGGCGTCATCCCGCTTAATTGCAATAAGGGCCTCCATTTCCTTAATGGCCCCTGAAACATCCTCCTTAGTTATCAGCTCTTTGGCTGCCCCGGCCCTTTCTTCTACCTCAAGGAGCGGTTTGATGATGTCTATCCTGGCCTTTGCCTTTTCCGCTTCTGTGCCCTGTTCACCAATGGTCAGCACCTGTTCGTATGCACTGATCGCATCACTCAATCTGCCCAGGTCGTCATAGATTACACCCAGCTGGAAGTATGCCTTCTGGAGTTTGGGGTCTGCCTCAATGGCCTTTTTCAGCGCCTCTATGGCATCATCATTTTGTTTCAAGTTATACTGGATCAGACCAAGGTTAAATAGGGCAGACGGGTTAGCAGGCTCCACTGTCAGGACAGCTCGTGTCTCCTGAAGGGCCTCTTGCCACTGTTCCTTACGTATCATATCAGCTGCCGCCTCAAAATGATGGCGAGTCTCAATTTTTTTTTGATCCTCACTGATCCGCTCTCCGGCCTCCTTCGCCTGCGGGGAGTCAGGATTAAGGGAGATGACCTTACGGAAGACTTCCATCGCCTTCTCATAATTTCCAATCAAGTCATATGTGCCGGCCTGCTGCATGAGGGCATTGACATGTGCAGGATTGATATCCGTCACCTTTTGAAATGCTTCGACGGCCTTATTGAATTGCCCGAGACGCTGATAGGCAATGCCTGAAGCATAACGGGCCTCTGCATCCTCCGGTGCAAGGGATAATACAGTCTCCAGTTCCTTTAATGCCTCCTCCCATCGCTTTTCCTGGAACAGCCTCGCAGCAGCACGGGAATGTTCCATGATCGTAAGCCTCCTGATACGCTCCTCAGCCTCCTGCACCAGTTCCGCATTTTCCTTCCCACTGGCAACAGTCCTGTATGCCTCCCTGGCCCTGTCAAAAAGACCAAGTTCCTCCATGATCTTACCTATCTCGAGAATGGCCTCCGGCATCCCCGGCCTCAGGCTCAGCGCCCTGTTGAGACTGTTCATTGCAGGCACGGGTTGACGGTTTCGGTGGTAGGCCACACCAGCATAGTAGTGTGGCAGTGGATTTTCAGGGTCAGCTGCCGAGGCCTTCTCAAAGGCCTTCAGCGCCTCGTCAGGCTTCCCTTCATTGAGAAGCTGTATTCCCTCATTCAGGGGGGAAGCAGACGTTTCCTGGGCAAAGGCTGTATCCAGGGCGCCTCCCTCTCTGTAAGGAAAGTATAGGGTGGGGAAGAGGAGTAAGAGATAGAAAATCAGAAAAATTAGTGGTCTTGCCATAAAGATAATGACTATATCGGATTTTGCCTGCTACGTCAAAGACTATCGCATAAAAGGACCTCACAAAAAAAAGGGCCCCTGTTTCCAGGGGCCCCATTAGGATACAACCATCCAATCAAACCTTTTACGGGTCAATATGATCGTGACCGGTTGATACTGTTTTATTAATATCTCCGTGACCGCCGTCATAATTCCAGTTGTAGGTCCAATCTGGCGTTGGGTTGTTTCTCATCCACCATGAGCTATAACCCTGCTTCATACCAACAGACTCGATCTTGCCAACCTTGGAAGGATCCATGTTCGGGTTATCTGACCAATCCCAAACATCCTGAACCACCCACTGATCGAATACATTAGCTGCTCCGCCCATACTTGCATAAATAGCATCAGTTGTAGGAGCTGGTGCATTCAGAGCTTCGTTACACTCGCCTGGGTTCATGTAAACACCAACCCTCGCCGAGCTGGCGCAAGCTGCTGTTGAGCTAACCGGGCCAGCCATGAAGAAGAGCTGTGTCAACTTACCGTAGATACCCATGATCTCGCCGCCTGTGTTTGTCCAGTCTGCGACATCCTGATCCAGGGTCTGATCTATAACATAGTGATATCTGGTCGAAACACCAACACCAGTGGCTGCGTCAACAGGCCATGTATAAGGATCGAGGAAACCATCGCCGTTTGCATCACCGACAACAGTGCCGTTTGCGGTCTGGATAATCGCATTCTTTCCAACGAACACGAGGATATCCAGGTCCTGAGCCAAATACCTGGTAGCAGATGCATCGCTGTCATCTTCACCTATAGACTGATAAAGATCATCCAGCATATCAAAACCATGACCTCCACCGCTGTGCTCACTCTGCGGATCTGAGGCATAGATGTTTGCTATACAATCCCCAGGATTAAAGGCGCCACCATTTATATCCATAGTATCCGGACATGGAGTTGAATATAAAGGAGCTGGCAACAGGAATGACGTGTTATCGTCAAAGCTGCTGTCAGTACCAGTCCATGGATCTATGAACCAACCTGCTTTAAATGGGTTTGTACCGGTTACATAACCGAAAGATGTATCGCCGTCCCAGGTATCACCAAGACTCTTCAGAACTGCTGAACTGAGCTGCCATGTGGCATGACCATGCTCTACGAGATCAGTAGACTTGTAGTGGTTTCCACTTGGAGCTATCGTCTCTGTAAAGGCTGCTGCAGCCATTGAAGCAGAAGCTGAAAGTGTAACCATACCTGCTACTAAAAGAGGAACTATAAATTTTCTCATTTCGTTTCACCTCCTTTCATTGTCAGTTTGCAGATTTGAGGCCATTTCCTTCCAGCCTCAATCAGCAGACACGTTTATGTGTATATTGCAAGGGGTATACCATTTTCCGAAAACAGGCCGGAAATAAATGGCAACAAATTAAAAATTGTTGAAAAATGAACAGGTTAGGATAATACGAGAAAAGAGGCAATTAACCCCTGGGAACCTAAACAGAGGGAAATGAGTCAATAAACAAGGGACAATCTCAGCTTAAACATAAAAAGTTGTATCTTTTATATACAATTAAAAGGAATAACCTAAGACATCAACAGCTTTAACTGATTGTTTTATAATGATAAACAAACGACGTGTCCTTTTAATCTCGTAATTCATATGTACTGTGCAATCATTACACAAGAATTGTCTAAAAGTAAAATCTTGCCTGCCCTTTCAGGTCCCATCCTTCAAGATCAATAAAAAGAGGCTTCATAGTGCCTCTCCTGAAGTCAGTATATGTAACTACATCTCCACTCCTGATAATATCCTGTTCCAGCGGGTCCACAGTAAAGTAGCGAACAAATTTCAACTTTCCTATACCTCCTATAACATAGTCTATGTCCATGCCTATGGATATCCCCTTTCGGAGGTAATACTCGCCGCCAACGCCTATATATGTCGCATAGCCGCTGCCGCTGATCCCTGTCTCCGTGACCTTGTAGAAGTCAAACCCCTCCTCCGGGGCATAGACATGCAGCCAGACATCAGTGGTCAGGTAGGCCCTTGTAATTGCGAGGATGCCCATCCCGGCATAGATCCTTGGATCCGGCTTCTTTAGCTTACTTCCATCATCTCCGGATTTCACCTTTACTGACTTTTTCTCTGCGTCATCTGATTTATTTTCAAATATCCAGTATCTCTTTCCCCCTAACCAGAATTGGTTCAGCGACAGTGAAAATCTCGTCTCCCTCGCTGAAGGGATGTTGAAACCAACAAAAAAATTTCTCTCATCCCGGCTTACAGAGTCAAAGGTAGCTGTGCTCCCGCCAAATATTATGGCATATCTTGGATTGACATCGGCCTGAACCTGCAGGCCAATCCTGGGGGCGGCAATTCCCATCTCCGGCATGGCGGGACTCACCCCCTGGTATATAACAGGATAGGATGAAGGTTTTGCCTCGGTATTGCGCGGCCCAAGCTCAACCTCCGGGTGTATCAATACATAGTTTAGTTCGTTCAGGCTCGGTTTGTAATAACCATCAACAACTGAAAGACTCCACTGTATGTCTGCAAGGGCAGGCGATGGGGAATACGCAAGAAAAATGATACAGAAGATAAGGAATAAAATACGGTTCACCTGAAAATGCTCCTATTCACCCGTCAGTCCCACGCAACCTGTCCCCGCAGGATTTTTTACCCCGTCATTCCCACGTAAGTGGGAATCCAGAATCTGGCCCTGGTCTGGATTCCCGCTTTCGCGGGAATGACGTTTTCATGACCAGTCGAAGGGCTCATGACGGTTCATTTGTAAATAAATCCCGGCCTGATAACCTTCACTATTGCAGGCAGGATAATAAGTGTCGCCAGAGAACTGGTTATCATGGCAACAGGTATAAGGAAGCCTTCCATGTGCAGGTAGTAACCGGTAAAGAGCAGGGTCAATCCACCTGCTGACAACGCCAGTGCAACAAATATTATCGCCTTTCCGGCAGTCAGAAGGGTCCTTCTTATAGCCTCATCAGTATGCACCTTCAGGTCATAAGGGCCGGCGCTGCCTGCTTCCTGTCTGCTTCGTCCTGAGACCTCTTCCCTGAGCCTGTAAATAAGATAAATTGAGTAGTCAGCGCCGAAGCCGACTGCCATTGCAGAGATGGCGGCTGTGCCTACACCAAGCCCTATCCCGAAAAGTCCCAGAACACCAAAGTTAGTAAGGACTGCAATGCCAAGGGGCAGTAAGACGAGGATACCACCGACCGGCGACCTCAACACAATAGATGTAATTACAAATACGATGCCTGCAATCTGAAGTATGTTCCAAATCTTTCCGGCTACCATGGTCTGGTTAAGCGCCATCATTACAGGTATGCTGCCTGCAACGCCAACCTTAATACCAGGCGGAAAGCCCTCCCCATTATCACCCCCTGAATATTTATCTACAATTGAAATCAGCTTCTGACCAAGCTCAGTGCTGTCATCCCGCAGAAACACCCATATCACGCTTTTCTGATACTGATAGTCGAGGAAGCGGTTCATTTCTCCATTTGAGCCTGAAAGCGAGAACAGGAACAGGAATTCAGAAATAGTGGCCCGTGAGTCAGGGATGGTGCGGTACGCAGGATCACCTCCGTGCATGCTCTGGTTTGTGGCCTTTACATAATCCACATATGACTGGGTCTTTCCGACCTCAGGGACAGACTCTATCTCCTTCTGCAGGTTCTCTATTGCATGCAAAACAGCCGGGTCTTTAAGTGAATCAGGCTCCTGTCCTTCAAGGTAAATGTAGAATGTCGCTGTGCCACCAAAGTATTTGTTCAGCGCTGCATCATCCTTCCTGAATTGTGTGGACTCAAAGAAGAGGCTTTTAAGGCTGTTTGTGACAGTAAGCCTGTTAATACCGTATAAAGAGATGGCTGCTACTACAATCAGGCCAATCCAGACAAGCCAACTGCGCGTAGTTACCAGCCGCGAGATGGCAAGGAGGAATCTGTCAAGAAGCCCCCCGTCTTCCACTGTATGCTCCCTGCTGCCTGCGACCTTCTTTGGCGGCTTCATCAATGACCTTGCCGCAGGAATAAATGTCATCTCAAGGACAAGGGCGCTCAATATGCCAAAGGCCGTAAAAAGACCGAAGGACTGGAAGGTCTTTAGTTTGAATGTCAGCAGGGACGCAAAGCTCGCTGCTGCAACGAGTCCTGCTGTAATCATGACAGGGCCGATCTTTGTCAGGGATTCAACGACAGCCTGTTTTGAGGCATCCCTTCCCCAGTGGGTGCTGCCTTCAATCCCCCCTAACCCCCCTTTTTCAAAGGGGGGGATGGGGGGATTTTCACCTGCCACACCATATTTCCCTAATTCTTCATAATATCTCTTCAAGATCTGCACCGAATGCCCGGCAGCAACAGCAAGGATAAGTATGGGCGTCATCATATTCCATGGATCAAGTGGTATCTTAAATACCCCCATCAGGCCGACAGCCCATACTACGCTGAGAAGGGCGCATATGATGGGCAGTATCATCCCCTGTATGCTCCTGAAGGCAAGATAGAGGATGAACATTATTATGACAACAGCCACAGGATAAATGTAATGGCTCATTCTAAGCGAATCAGCCTCAAGGAATGAGAGCGCCACAGGAAGACCGCCAACATATATTTCAGTATTGGCATCCTTATACTTGTTTACTATATCAAGAACCTTGCTGTATATCTTTGAGTCGCTGACATACCACTGCTCCCAGTCAGCCGCACCCTGACCTGCCTGCCAGCCGCTATCACCTCCGGCAGGCCATTTGGCATCTCCGCCGCCGCCCGCTGCCGGCCACTTGCCTTCCTGGCCCTGTTGTGTCCCTGCGCCCTGTCCGGCATCCTCAACCGGAGGTGACGCGCCCTGCTGTTCTGCTGCCGGCCTGGTTCCGGCAGGAGCACTGCCCTCTCCCCCCTTGCCCCCCCCGCCTTTCTGCCACTTCTTCCAGTCTTCCTGGGCATAGGCAGAAGACACGATACTTAATTTACCATTATCATCCATCATGTTATTCTGAAATTGTTTCAGAAGCTCATGTCCCTGCTTCGTTTGAGACCCTGAAGCAAGTTCAGGGTGACGAACCGGGCTGTCATATACCTTTGTCAGCCTCCCGGCATTGTTCGTATTATCTTCTGCCTTGCCTTGCTTCTCCTGCCAGTTGCTGTCTCCCCCCCTGAAGTCGAGTATTATTGCTGCTACAGTCCCGTCCGCGGATATCAGACTGTTAATAAACGCAGGGTTTGAATAGACTCGCTCTTTTAATTTCTTCATGCCCTCAGGTGTGTATTCTATCCCATCGAGAAGGCTGTTGATTTCAAGCGAATCCCCCTCGGCCTTGACCACCTTTACCTTGCGGTCTGCAATGCTCACAACGTTGTTTTCCAGTATGCCGGGCAGTGTCTTAACCTCTTCAGTTATCTTCCGTATCTTTTCTATATCTGCCGGGTTGAATATGTCACCATCTTTGGACGCAACCCCGATCAGCACAACACGGCTCCCGCCGAACTGCTTTTCTATCTCATTATTCAGCTTTACATACGGATGGTCCTGAGGAAGCAGGGCCTTTGGATCAAGCACCATATGGAGTCCTGATATCTGAAAGGCAAAGAAGACCGTGATGAACACAGCCAGCAGGATAGTGGTCACCGGGAAACGGACAATACGTTCTATGTGTTTGCGAAGCATGTAATCACTCCTTGTTAAAAGCTGTACTTTATCTCCATATACGCCCTGTCGTCATCGTCAAAGTATCCGAAGAAATTAAGCCTGCCAGGATCAGGGCCGGGATCTCCCGAGAATATATCAACCCCAAAAAGCAATGTTACCTTATCTGTATATCTGTATTCAAGCTTTGGCCTGAAAAGATATTCATGCCTGTTTAACAGCGATATAGCAAGCAATTGCGGAACCATAGTCCCGTAGCGAATCTCTTTCCTCGCAAATATGGATGCCGCGTCCTCATGCCTGGCCTGCTGTATCTCTTTCGTGTGATGTAAGATTATATCCTGTGAAAAGTTCACGGATATATCTGTCCCGTATAGAACCGTCTTCACGCCAACTACGTGCTTGACATAGTCGCGCTGTATTTCCCCGAATTTTATCTCCGGCGATGTACACTCTGTGCAGGTACCCCAGTATTTGCCATCCACATATGCAAATTCTCCCTCAAGGACTATCTTGCCAAAGCTCTTTGCAACTCCTGCCCCGTATGATTGAAGACGCCTGAATACAGGGAAAAATGTCACGTCAGGCGATATGCCGAGGTTCCCAAGACCGAGACCTGAGACAGACCTGAAGGCAGCAGGGAAGTCATCCCACTGGTTGAAGTATGCGACTGCAAATTCATATCCCTTTACCATGCCGGAAACCCTGAGCCCGCCTTCGCTGTTCTTCAGGTTCCTCGGCACCTTTTTGAGGTCAGGAAGTGTCTGAAACTGTGACCACTCAGACCGCAATGGGGCAGGCTTGTGCCCCCTGACATCCGGCACCCAGAGGCCCTCGATTGTCAGCGGACCTAAATAATAATCCCCCTTTACCATCCAGAGCGGTATGTACCTGTCAGACACATCCCGCAATATATGCTCTGTAAAGTCGAGGGGGTTTACCTCATCAAGAATACGCCAGCCCTCAACTATTCCCCATCTTATTATCTGCTTCCCTATCCTGAAGTCCATATTACGCAGAAAGACATCAACATATAATTCCCTGACATCTATGCCGTAATTATCAACCTTAATTTCTCTCAGGTTTTTTATATCCGGTTCAGGTTCGCCGGGAGCAGGAGGTTCAATAAAGGCAAACGCCTTCATGGGGGCTATCGTCCCGACATCGTTGACATCATACGCAAGGTCATAATAAGACCATATTCTCGCTGTCAGCCGGACATCGCTGTTAAATGAATAGGAAGGTTCAAGCTGTAAGATATTCAGTATCTTGGAAAAGACCGCAGGGGTAACATATCTGTATGCAATCTCACTCTTAAAATATCCCCTTAATTCAATTTTTTTAAGGAAATCTTCATTTATCCTTGTAAGTAACCCGCGTGACGGCGGAGGGGCTTCTGCCGGTATTACCATAGTCCCTTCCTGAGGAGGCAAGGGAAGCGCTTCTTCAAATCCCCCCTCACCCCCCTTTTCTAAAGGGGGGACGGGAGGGGGGATTTCGGAAATTGCAGGACCTTCCGGACGACTTTCCTCTAAGGGCTTCTGTTCCGGCCCTTCTACCGGGGTCTCTTTAGTCGCTTCAGTACCGGCTGTATTCCCGTCCGATGGGTTTGACTGAGTCTCAACGGACACATCCGGCGCAGGTGAAATAACATCAGGCGCTTTTTCTGCTGTCTCTTCACCACTGCTTACAGCAGGATTAACAACAAGAAAAAGCACGCAAAGTATGAGAAATAAACAATGAGACAATACCCTGTGTTTATCCCTTAAAACTGATTTAATTGATGACACGTGAAGCAAAAAATTACGGCCCCTCTCCTCTTCTCAGCAATCTTTCGGTAAAGAGGTCGTCACGCAGCCCGTTATTTATTTTAATATTGCTCATCTCAAATATTGTAGAGTGGCCTGTCTGTAAATTCTTTACAGTTGCATCCTTCCATATCCACAGGTCTCCGCTCTTCTGCCACTGTATGGTCTGGGTCTTAAGAGGTTCCTTTTTATGGTCAAAATATTCGATCCTGATGGCACGCCATTCATCTTTCAGTATCCAGAATGTCCGCTTGCTGTAGGCTGCTCCCTCCTCCCTGGGGGTACTTTCAACAACGTAGCAGGTGTTCTTGTCGCATGGTTTCTCTCCGAGAAACTTATGTTCATCCTCATCAATCCTTCTCTGTCCCATATCAGCAAAGGTGAGGTCTGATCCCATGAATGCATCGTTCTGGTCGCGGCTTGACACTGTGCTGACCTTTCTGAGGGACGGGAGATATAACCAGAGGCCGTCTGTTTTCCCTTCCTGTGCATAATCCCAGATTAGAAAACCTGTGCCTTTGACGTCCGGAGGAAAATCAGTAAAGAACAGTGTCTTACTGTAAAAACCGTCCTTTCCTCTGTAGTTTTTCCAGTAGCGGGAAGTAACGATCTTTCTCTCCTGTCCCTGTGCTGAGATAAGCCGCAGGGTTACAGTTGACTTCTGGTCATCACCCTGTGGAAGTTCATCCACCTTTTTCATGATGTCAAGGCCGGAAAGCGCCGCCTGTGAGGCAGACGGCCATACCATTGCCAGCGCAATGATGAGAGAAACACCAGCAACAAACACCTTCTTAATACCCATATTTTGTTCTCCTTTCACTCGAAAATACTCCTAAGTACCCGTCATTCCCGCGGAACCTGTCCCCTCAGGATTTTTCACCCGTCATTCCCACGCAAGTGGGAATCCAGAATCAGGCCATCAGTCTGGATTCCCGCTTTCGCGGGAATGACGTTTTCATGAACCCTGGTGAGCCCTGACCTGTGAGCGTGCCGAACAGTCGAAGGGCTCATGACGGTTCATCAGCAAAAAAAACGGATAGATTAACACTGCCTCTATCCGTTCACAAAGATGCCTGAACTAATCTATCTGACTTCTGATTTCCTACTCATTGCTCATCTCTCATTGCTCACTACTTTTTTATGGCTTAATTGCTGTAATTACAGTAAATGGGCTCCACTCTGCAAGAGGTTTTTGTGCTACATTCCTGAAACCTGCCTCCTGAAGCCACCCTGCAATCTCCTTGTCTGAGTATGCTGCGCCTGCAGGTGTATGGATAAGCTGATTAACCCCGATCAGGGCTGAAAGCGCAGGACCTGTTTTGTCAGCATTTAGCATCTGCTCCTGCACTATCAGGAGTCCTCCGCTTACCATTGAATCAAATGCCTTCTTAAAAGACCTTATATTTACCTCAGGTGATTCCTGGTTCATCATTGAAGAGAAGAGAACTGCATCATGCCCTGAACCAAAGCTGTCTTTTAGATAATCCCCCTGACTGGTCGTAACCTTTTCCTCTGCATTAAACATCTTTATGATCTCTTTTGTAATCTTCAGGGTCTGTGGAAGGTCAAATACGATACCCTTAAGTCCGGGTGTCTTGTTGCATAGGAAAATAGTAAAGGTGCCCGGGCCGCCGGCAATGTCGCAGAGCTGCTTTCTGCCGCCAAGGTCAATAGTGTCTGCAAGCAGGTATGCCTGGCCCACGGCGCGGTGGTGCATACCCATTATGTAATTTCTTGTTGTATCTTCATTTATATCGTGAGGCTTGTGAACTGAGGGCTTTCCGGTGACTACTGATTCAGGGAGGCCGAGCCATGCAGTATACCAATCGTCAAACATTGACACAATACCGCCCTGGTATCTCTCCCGCCCCCTGACCAGAAATGCGCTTGACACCTCTGTGTTTGAGTACTTGTCATCTATCCTCTTCAACAGGTCAAGTGACGTGCATGCTATCAGTAATATCTCAAGGCCGCGCCTGTCTGCATTGCAGTCCCGCGCAAGCTCTTCAGCAGAAACCTGGCGCCCTTCAAGCTTTGTAAACAGCTCGAGGCGGTTTGCGGCATGCAATACCCTGGAACTCCAGTAGGCAGAGGCAATCTTCATCACTGCCATGAAATCCGGACCGCTGCTATCCCATGCACCCTCTTTCCTGGTTTGCTCTCCCATCATCCCTCCTTGTTCACTCGAAAATCCCTGTTCAAATCCCCCCTCTCCCCCCTTTATTAAAGGGGGGAGCTGATTTCCCTTTTTTATAAAGAGAAGAATTACTTTCCCCCTTTGTAAGGGGTGGAAACTGATTTCCCCCTTTATAAAGGGGGACTAAGGGGGATTTTCATCTGCCTTTGTGAGCCCTGGCTCATGAAGGTTCACCTGAAAATCCCTCTATTCCCGGAATTTCTTTAATTAATGCTTATGGGCGTGCTCATGGCCATGCGGATGTTCGTGTCCGTGTCCATGTTCATGGCCATTATTGCCTTCCTCTTCACCTTCGAACTTGCTTCTCTGTACCATATCAACCTCATTAATAAGTTGAATCAGCAGAGCTGCATGGCCTTTCTGCTCTTCTATAATATGTTCGAGGGTGTGTACTATGTCATCAGCTGCAGAAAACTCCGCTCCTGACATTATCGCCCTCTGATGTTCCAGTTTGTTTACTAACTGAAGCACCTCTCCAAGGTCATTCCTTAAATCGGCCGCTGCCTTCTCTTCATTGGTAAGCGTACCATGCGCTGCGTGACTGTGTCCTCCTGCTGTACTGCACATTGTTGTTTCTCCTTTCGTCTGTTGATGTTAACATTTGGGGTGGATAGTCCACCCTGTACCTATACCTTATTTCCTCCCGGCAGGTGGCCGAGGTAAATCAGGTTGACAGCGCTGTTGCCATAGTCAACCCTCGTTGCAGAACCAGGATGTATCTGTAACTGCCTGTAATAAATCAGTGGTATATTGAGCGCCTCAGTTACAGCAACCCTTATCGGGCCTGTATGAGAAACTATGATGACCTTTTTTCCCCTGTACTCCTGTAGTGCCAATTGTAGCACACTGTTTACCCTTTTTTGCAAGTCGTATATCGTCTCACCGCCTTCAGGGGTGTAGCTGGCAGGGTCCGCCTTCCACTTACTCAGCCCTTCAGGGTATTTCTCTGCTATTTCACCAAAGGTAAGCCCATCCCAGATCCCAAAGCACCTTTCCTTCAGCTCATCGAATATCTTATACTCTATTCCGAGAGAGTTGACAATAGGGGCGGCTGTCTCTCTGGTCCTCGCTGAAGGACTTACCAGAATGGCTGAAACATCACTCCCCTTTACCCATGTCCCCAGGTTCGCCGCATGGGCGCGTCCTCCCTCGTTAAGTGCCGGACCGTTATCTCCTTTATATATCCTGTCTTCAGGATAATCAGTGCTTCCGTGCCTGACGAAAATAATACTTGTTGACGGTTCCTTATAGCGCATTATAGTAGCTCTTGCCCTCCCCGCACGACCTGCACATTACCCTGCCATCAACAACAACCTCTTTATGGTCATTTACTATCTCGCCGCACTGCTCACACTTAATCTTAAACTTCTCTTTACTGAATTTATAGTTGGCTACCTTTACATTTTTAATAATAAAGAGTTCCCCTTCAGGCATTATCTTGTAGGCATCCACCTCCCGCGCTGTCCTTCCATGCTTGTCATCCGGATATTCGCCTGATGCGTAATTGTCTACCAGCTCTCTTGCTGAATCCGGACAGCTAATCCTTACGGCCTTGCCGGTATTGGTATTGACAAATGTCGCCGCAACCTTCCCCCAGTCAAGGAACTTCAGGCTTCTCCTGCTGATCCTAGCGCCGCTTACAACAGAAATGGCATCAATGGGACAGCGGTCAGTCTCAACGAACACCAGAAAATCCTTCTGCTGAGAGCCCTCCGGGTCTGTAATGCCAACCTCTCTTAATCCTGCAAGGGCCATCCTTGTGCCGATAACAGTACCTGCACATAAATGCCCGTGAAATGCGGCCGTCTTCCTGAGTAAACTATCGAGTGGCGACGACTCAGCCTTTGTCCTGACCTTTGTAAGTGTAAAACCCATTATCCTGACTCCTCTTTATTCTGTCACGTTTGCTTTTTAATCCGGCCATTAAGACAGGCCGGCCTACCTGCTGCTCTGCCGTTGTTAACGCTCAAAAATGTCCAGTTGCAGGGAAGGACATCGAATTTGAGCCGGGGCGTACTGACTGTTACGTTTATGGCCATTTAGCACGCCACGATGCCTCATCATCCGTAGTACACCCAGTCACGCAATTCGAACTTGATGAATATGCATTGCCTGTGCTTGTGTATGTTCCGGTGACAGTATATCTGTAGAAAACACCCGGGGTGTTAGGGTCCATTTCCGTAACTTCCTTGGAGTAGATGCCTGTAGCATTACCCACCATGTTCCCTTCTGTCCCTGACTGATTTGACTGTGTAGAATCCACGGTTGTATAAGGAATATAGAACTTCATGTAATAAGGCTCAAGAGGGTCTGTTTTCTTGTCTACAACCACCTCAAATCCAAATTCATTGTGCTGATTCCTGAGGCTTCCTGATGGCTGTGAACTGACACCCGATGTAGCCGTAGTACCAGGGGCTAAAGGCGCATTATAATACCTTACTGAAAAATGCGGCTGCAATACTTCGGTCGTGGATGTCTGCCCCAGCGCTGCTCCGCTGCCGCCGGGCGTTACCCCGTTTCCCTTCTGTGTATTAAGTGCTGAGTCTGAAAACCACGGCGTTGAGGTGTCTCCCCATGAGCACTCACCCTGATCAATCCAGCCATTTCCGTTTTGATCGCTGCATGTAATATTCGAAGGGTCAAATCCATTCGAACACGGAAGGCCGGTTATGGGATTTATCCCTTTAGCACAATAAGTGCCCTTGCCTGAATCTGTCTGCTGATATGTGTCCGGACTTGCCTGAATGCTGTAGCTTACCTCTGCGCCGGCCATATCAACTGCGAAAAGACAGATGAATAGCAGGACGGCTGTATTTAGCATGCCGGTTTTCATCATTATGGATGCTCGTCCACCCATATCTCCCCCTCCGGGGTTGTCTCTTTCTTCCAGATCGGTGTAATGCGCTTTAGTTCATCAATACACCATTTGCACGCCTTGAAGGCATCAGCCCTGTGGGCTGCGCCGACGACGATCAGGACTATGTTCTCTCCAATGCTTATTTCACTTATCCTGTGGACTATGTTGACCTCTATTATATCAAAGTCCTTGAGCGCCTTCTCCCTTATCTCATTCAATTTCTTTTCAGCCATTCCAGGATAGTGTTCAAAGTCCAGCTTTCTGATGGAACGTCCGCGGGATGTGCCCCTGCCTGTACCGAGGAATACAACTATCCCCCCGACATCGCCGGATTTTGCCTTGACCCTGTTGATCTCTTCATCTACTGAAAAGTCTTCTTTTTGTATCCTGACCATGGGCGACCCTGGCGCCCCTCCTGCAAACGGCGGAAGGATGGCGACCTCATCCCCATCTTTGACCAGCATATCGTCGGTTCCTATCTCCTGATTGACAGATATAAGAACCCTCTTGGTCTTCAACATCTCACCAACCCTGGGAAAATCTTTTTCAATTAATCCAACAAGGTCTTTCAGCTTGACTGATCCGCCCACGTCAATCTGGGCATCTTCCTTACCTGCCAGGTTTTTTATGATTGCAAAAAATTTAACCTTTACCATATGATCCCCCCTATTCACTCTGATTCACAAACATCTCTGTTGCCCATGAAATAGACAAGACTGCGAATAACGTCAAAAACAGGAAACCGACAAGTATCGTATGCATCGAAGCCCCGCCGCTGTAAAAGGCACGTGTCGTCTCCACTGCATAATCTATAGGATTTATCCTGGTAATGACCTTTATCCATTCCGGCATAAAACTCTTTGGCACCATCGCAGATGATAAAAACATCAGCGGCAGGGTCATCATGTTCCCAAGCATAACCAAAGGCTCTTCTCTCTTTAACCACATGGCAAGGCCATTCGATATACCTGAAAAACCGAGCGACAGGAGAAATACGATGACAAGACTTAGGAAAGCACCCTTAATCCCTGACACGCTTGCCCCAAATATAATCGCTATAATCATGATAATAAGACATTGTATAATAACCGTAACTGCAGTGTGTATGACGCGGCTCATAACTATTGAAACCCTTGAGACCGGGGTAACAAGCATCTTCTCAACTGTTCCAAAGTTGATCTCTCGCAGAAGGCTGACGCCGGACCATGATGTGCCAAAAAGCACCGTCATAATAATTGCACCAGGCAGGAAAAAATCCATATAACGTCCCTGGGGAAAACCCGGGAGGGATGCCATATTCTTAAATAACTGGCCGAAAATAAGGAGCCATATGAGAGGTTGAATAATAGTAAAGAGCGCCCACATAGGCATTCTAAGGGTTATCCTTAAATATTTATTGAAGAGATACCATGTATCACTAAAGAGTTGAACCATAATTAACCCTCTTTTTTACCCTGCTTAGCCCACCACTCTGCTGCCCCTGGCGTATTCATCCATTTCTTCCAGGGCTCTTCACTGCTCTCTTCCTCTTTATTTTCTTTATCTTTTACCTCATCATTTTCTGATGATGTAACTTTATCATCCTTATCCATTTCCCATTCTCCCTTTCCCCAATCATTCTCAGTTGGCGTATCATTGTCCGCTTTTGCCTGCCGGCTCCACCACTCCTTCATCTCCTCAGGTGACCACTTGCCCCATTCACCGTTTCCGTTTTCGTTTCCGCTTTCACCCTCTTTATGGCCGCCGGAGGCGCTGCCGTCCCATTCTTTACCCCATTCCTGCTGGCTGCCCTCCTGGCCTTCCTGTACCTCCTGCTGATCCCAATCCCCGCCACCCTTCCAGTTCTTTCCCCAGCCGCCCTTCTGCCACTTGGCCCACCAGGGCTCACCGCCTTCTTCACTATCACCCTCTTTAAAGCTGGCGCCGCTGTACTTAAGATAGACATCGTCAAGGCTCGGCCTTGATATGGAAAGAGATGAAATGTCTATGCCATTCTCATTAAGGAGCTTCATCATCCACTGAACGGCCTCGCTCCCATTGTTGACATACACCCTGACATGTTCATTTTCAAGAAGGATCTCCTTGACCTTGCTGTTGCCTTTCAATATGGAGATGGCCTTGCTCTTTGCGTTCCCTTTAAGTTCGAGATTTACTGAATCTCCGCGAATACTGTCTTTCAGTTTATCCGGGGTATCAACAATCTTGATGCTCCCCTTGTGAAGTATCCCAATCCTGTTTGAGAGCTTATCCGCCTCATCCAGATAGTGGGTTGTAAGGAATATAGTGACCTTCAGTTCACGGTTCAGCATGCGGATGTAATTCCATAACTGTGACCTGCTGTGCGGATCAAGCCCCAGCGTAGGTTCATCGAGAAATACGAGACTTGGATTGTGTATAAGGGCGGTCGCAATGTCAAGTTTTCGCCTCATACCGCCTGAATAAGTAGAAACGAGCTGGTCGGCACACTCCTTTATGCTGAACAATTCCAACAGTTCATCTATTCTCCTGCTGATAGTCTTCCCGTCCATCCTGTACATCCTGCCCTGGAGAACGAGATTTTCCCTTCCTGTCAGGAAATAGTCTATTCCTGTTTCCTGAGCCACATATCCGATTGAACAACGTACCTTCACAGGTTCAGTCAGGACATTATGTCCTCCAACCCATGCCTGTCCTGATGTCGGACGGGAAAGGGTCGTAAGTATTTTTATAGTAGTGCTCTTGCCTGCACCGTTAGGACCCAGAAAACCAAAGATCTCCCCATCTTCGACAGTAATATTGAGGTTATCTACTGCCTTGGTACCTGATGAAAATATCTTGGTTAAGTTCTCTGTCTTTATCATGAATTATGCCTGACTCTCCTGCTCAAGTTACTCATTGCTATTTGTTAACCGCCTTCTCCCTGATATATGTCCCTGACTTGCCGCCGGTCTTCTTCTCAAGGCAAATCTCGCTCAAAATCATCCCTTTATCTATAGCCTTGCACATATCATATATGGTAAGGGCTGCAATTGATGCGGCTGTGAGCGCCTCCATCTCAACGCCTGTCTGGCCTCCTACCCTGACTGTAGCGGTAATTCCAACGGAGCAAAGACCGTTTTCATCAGGAACAGGATCCTCTGTAAAGGATATATCCACACCTGATAACAGAAGGGGATGACACATCGGGATTATATCGGGTGTCCTCTTTGCCCCCATTATACCCGCGACCTGGGCCACTGCAAGGACATCGCCTTTGGCAATCTTCCCATCCTGTATCCTTTTCAAGGTCTCAGGAAGCATATATACCTTACCTGTTGCTATGGCAGTCCTCGATGTCACAATCTTTTCACTTACATCCACCATCTTTGCCCTGCCCTCTACATTGAAATGTGTAAGCTCTGACACTTTGAATCCTCCTTTAAAAAGTAACCATTCTTATATATCAAAATACAAGTTTCATACCAGTATATCAGAACTCATTGAAAATTTTCTATAAAAAAATATAAAGTGTCAGAAAAAAGGGGGACAGCAACAAGAAAAAGGGGGACAGATTTATTTTTCCGCTGCAGCGGAAAAATAAATCTGTCCCCCTTTTTCTTTCAACTTGACTATTCTATCCACCTATCTGTGTCATCGAGTGGAGGAATTTCTGAGACTCGGCGTTCATGTCTATATTGTGTGCCTCAGGTTTGGTTTCCATCACTGAACATAACAACTTTTCAATCTCAGCATCCTCGCAACCATTTCTGAGAGGCTCCCTGAAATCAATAAAAGACTCTGAGAAAAGACAATGTTTGATCTTACCGTCAGCGCCAAGCCGAACCCTGTTACAGGTATCGCAGAAATGCTCACTTATTGCGCTTATAAAGCCTACCTGTCCGGGGGCCCCGTGCAGCCTGTAATTCTTTGCCGGACCTGACCTTTCTTTTTCCACGACCGGCTCAAGCTTCCCAAGCGCTGACTCTATCTTTTCCATCATCTCAGCCTTGGAAATGAAATTTTTCTTCCACGCTTCCCAATCATCTACAGGCATAAATTCTATGAATCTGACCTGGAATGGCTTTGTAAGCGTCAACTTTGCAAAATCAACCAGTTCATTATCATTGCATCCCTTTGAAGGGACAACATTAATTTTTATGGGATCAAATCCAACGCGCTCAGCCTCCAGGATACCTTCCCACACCCTGTCAAAACAATCACCCTTGGTTATTTCCATAAACTTCTTTGGATCAAAAGTATCGAGGCTGATATTAAGCCTTCTGAGACCCGCCTTTTTAAGGGCCTGGGCATATTGTTTAAGGAGAACCCCATTGGTAGTCATTGCAATATCCCTGATGCCGTCAACCTTGTTGACCGCTGCAATAAACTCGACCACACCCCTGCGAACCAGCGGCTCACCACCTGTAATACGCACCTTTGTGAGTCCCATTTTTGCTGCGACTTTAACTATTTTGAGCATTTCATCAAACGTCAGGAGTTCTTTGGAGGGCATACTGCTGATGGTACCGCAGGAAGGGACACAGTAAACACACCGGAGATTACACCGGTCAGTTACTGAAATCCTCATATAAGTGATTCTACGATTGAAAGCATCAATTAGCTGGGCCATGGGAACCTCCTTGATTCCGTTTTTATATGGTATTTGAAGCTATTCCATTCACGTTGCAATATCTATACCAGCTCTTAACCCCACATAACGTCATTCAGAATAAACCGCATTAAGTACAACATTATCTGTACGATATATTAAGCCAGCACACAACTAATTGCAATATTATGATATCAGATACCCCCACCAAACCTTCGTTTATCTTCGTTGCTCGCCCTTTTTTGTGTAATGATGATACACGCTTAAGGTTCCGTGGAATACAGAACATTATAACTACTCAATTTACAACAATAAATTCTGTATATCTTTTATACAGCCGGTTGTATAAATACCCCTTGACCCTTGTTTTGCAATAATATAGGATAATCCTAAATAATAATGACTTTTAAGGAGAAATTATGATGAAGATTACCAGGGCTGTTGCATTGTCTGTATTGATCGCTTTCGCTTCTTTTATATTTGCACCTTCTGATGCCAGATCAGAAGAAAATGGCATGAGGACTATCTTCATGGATACATTCTATGGTATGGCTGCCGGGGCCCTTATAGCCTCTGCAGTATCGCTGACGCAGGATGACCCGGATTGGGGCGGCAATGTCGGCACCGGCGCTGCAATAGGTGGAATTGCAGGGGCCATCTTTGGCGTCGCATCTGAGGTGAGATATGTGGCTACTGTCAACAAAGGCAGCTTAACAGTAAGTTTACCATCTGTAAGTGTAGTAGCTGACAACAAAACAGGAGGACAACCACTCTACACAGCCGGGATTTTTAAGTATAAGTTTTAAGCTGTATGCTTCCGATAGACTAACATGATTCCTTTAAAGGATGATAACCCAACCGGTAGTTTCCCCATTGTAACCATAGGTCTGATTGCATTAAACATCGTCATATTCGTCTACGAAATATCTATAGGGCCGCAACTTGAGTCTTTCCTGAATACGTATGGCGCAAAACCGCTTTATATCATAAACATGTCAGCGCCTCCAGGACACCCACCCCCCTATCTGACCATATTTTCATCCATGTTTCTTCATGGCGGCTTTTTTCATGTAGCCGGCAATATGCTCTACCTCTGGATTTTCGGGAACAACATAGAAGACTCAATGGGGCATTTTAAATTTATAATCTTCTATTTGATCAGCGGAATAGCTGCAGTCTATATCTTTACTTTTGTAAACCCGGATTCTACGGTACCTATGGTTGGGGCAAGCGGAGCCATCTCCGGTGTCCTTGGCGCCTACCTCGTCCTGTTCCCCCGGGCAAAGGTGCTGACACTTGTGCCGTTTGGTTTCTATATGCAGGTAATAAAGGTTCCTGCAGTATTCGTTTTAGGTTTGTGGATATTCGTGCAGATACTAAATGGGATGATAACCGGAGGCAGGGGAGGCGGGGTCGCCTGGTTTGCACATATAGGAGGCTTCCTTGCCGGGGTCCTGCTTGTCGGACTGTTCAAAAAGAGAGGTCACACAGAAGCCTATTAATCAAAGGAGGATTTAAAGATGAAAAGGGCATTTCTATATTCATCCCTGATAATAGTTCTGATGGCAGCATCAGGCTGCGGACAGAATATTCTCAAAGGGATGGAAGACAAGGAGACAGATGACGCACAACAATACGCAGCCCTGAAGTCCCTTGACTCAGGAGATTTTCAGGCAGTATTGAGCGCATGTGATAAAGGGGCTGCTGATCCTCTGGATTGTTCTGCCGCTGCCCTCGGCGCTGCAGGGCTTGACCCGCTTGATGTGGCCCGGCAACTAAACGGCCTTATTGACTCTGCCACTACAGGAGACATTAGTGCCATCGGCTCACTGTCCGGCCTTGATCCCTCGTACCTCGATGAGATATACAAAGCAAATGTACAGTTGGCCGAAAAATGTGAAGCCGGCAGTGAAGCTGCATGTTCACAACTCGTGATTACATCTGTTGCAGAGGTAGTCATTGCCTTAGCCCAGGTTGGCGAAAATGATGTGGATGTAACTGACGGAATAAGCGCTGCTGATGCTGATACAATAGCCGGTTTGATTGCCTCTTCTCCAACCGTCCTGGTAGACACTGATGGTGACGGCACCCTTGATCCCACACCAATACTTGATGTCATAGAAAGAGACGCGCTGTACATAATAAACAACATCAATGACTCCCCCTTTGGGGACACAGACGGCGACGGAACGGCAGATACTGAACTGGGACAGGTCATCGAAGACCAGATAGAGGCTATTGGCGGGGCAGACTGCACTGCCGGAAGCGCAACCTGTCAGGTCACTGCAGCAGAACTGGAGAGCTACCTTCAGAACCAGTATGGGACAAGCGGCCCATAGGGACGTTTCAGGCAAAGGGACATGTATATTTATCAGGGGGAAATCAAATGGTAAAGAAATTATTATCTCTATGTATATCACTGCTGTTCATTGTCACTCTGATGGGCGGGGCTGCTGCTTTTGGCGCTGCGGCATCTTTTAATGATTATCCATTCCTGTATAAAGGCCTGCGCAGCCTTGGAATGGGAAGCACATATACGGCAGTAGGCCGGGATGCCGAGGCATTATTCTATAACCCGGCGACACTCTATGACATGGGTTTTCAGCTTCATATATTCGACCCGGTTGCAGAGATTGATTCAGGTGTCACTGATATGGCGCAGGATGTACTGGATGCGATGGACCTTGATACCGAAAAGGAGAGGTCTGATGCATTATTTGACATTATTGACAGGCATCAGGGGGAACCCCTTCACGTCCGTATATCATTTTTCCCTCATGCCGCTGTAAGGAATTTTGCCGTTGGTGTGCTCGGACAGGGAAGGGCTGACATAAAGCTGCACTCCCCGCTCTCTTCTGCAGGGGCCGTGGAATTTCACGGCGGGTATGAGTATGGTCCCGTAGCCGGATTTTCAATAGAACTGCCTGTGCCTGGACTGCGGGTTGGCGCCGGGGCAAAATATATAGCACGCTCATGGTTTAACAAGAATTTTACCATTGCAGACATAGCCAGTGAGAGTTTTGACTTTGACAAGGAAAAGATTGACAAATCTGACATCAGTCTTGACCTGGGCGTCCTCTATAACCTGCCGCTGCCCGTCATTCAGAAAATCAAGCCACAGGTTGGCCTGTCAGTCCTTGATATTACTGACCTCGATTTTGGTGATGGAGGCAGGATACCGCAGAGAGTTAATCTCGGCATATCAATTCAACCAAAGGTACCGCTTGCTTCCTCATGCATCCTGGCCCTTGACTATCAGGACATCTCAAAGGCATTTGAACAGGATGACAGCTTTGGCAAAAGGCTCCATGCAGGGGCTGAGCTGGGCTTTTTGAAGAACCATTTCATCCTGCGGGGCGGACTCAACGGGGGATATCCGGCCTTCGGTGCAGAGGTTGACATATGGCTGCTTAAGGTAAGCTACGCCAATTATACAGAAGAGATAGGGGTTTATGCTGGACAGGATGAAGACAAGCGCCAGGCCCTGCAGTTGATCATGGGCTGGTAAGAAGCGATGACAAAGGGGTGGGGTTCTATTGACTTTCACCACTTTTCTATTGTAATATCTCGGAATATGAGATGAAAAACTATTTCATACCGTTTAACTTACTTATCCTGGCCACAGGTGTTTTCTTTATAACTCATATAGTTATTTTCAGGATAGCGCAGGAGATTGAACCCCCTTTTTCAAAAGGGTATTCAGCAGGGCCCCTTGTCACCGGTGTAAAGGAAACCAAATCCATTGAGATGTATAAGGCTATCCTTGACAGGAACATTTTTAAATCAAAGACCTTAGCCGAGCTTCTGGCGCCTTCCTCAAGATCATCAGGCATAACAAAGGAAGAAAAACAGGTAGTCCCGATACGCCTCATTGGCACAGTAGCCGGCGATGACAACTTTGCCTATGCCATTATTGAAGACCCGTTTCAAAAGGCACACAAGATATTCAGGATAAACGATACGATTACCCCGGGCGTCAGGCTTGCAGATATCAGCAGGAGCAGGATTACAATAGAACGAGACGGGCAGAGAGAGGATGTTGAAATTGCATCGCCGGATGCCATGGCCTCACAGCGGACAGCTTCACCACCGGCTCCACGTCCTGCTTTCCCTGCGGCCCCTCAGGACACGCCACAGCAGGGCACCATGCTTATTGAGAGGGAGGCCGTAGCAGCGGCAACAGAAGATATGAACAAACTGCTTACCCAGGCACGCCTCGTGCCAAATTTTACGGGAGGGGCAGCCGACGGATTCAGGATTTTCTCTATAGTTCCCGGCAGTATATTCGACAAGGCAGGTCTCAGAAACGGCGACATTTTGTATGGGATTAACGGAACAGAACTCAAAGACCCGGAAAAGGCATTTCAGGTATATCAGATGCTTAAGGATAATGACCGTTTTGTAATTGACCTCGTACGAGCCGGACAGAAGATGACTTTAAACTACGAGATCAGGTAGGAGGTGTAATCTGAAAATTTTGCAATTTCGGCTGTTGACGTGCTCTATTGTTCCCGCATTGTTGCTTATTGCATCCCAGACATTGCATGCTCAGATGAGCCCTCCTTTCCCTCCTATGTTTCTTGAAGAACAGACAGCAGGTACAGAGGGGACCATTTTGCAGGGGTCTGAGGGGACCTCGGCTGTCCAGCAGCGGATCATGCCGCGTGCAATAGCGCCCCGAGCCCTCCCCCCACCTGCATCAGCCCCTTCTCCAGCTGCTGAGCCGCCTGCGCCTGACGGTCAGTCCGGCAGCCCGTACAGCCTGAAACCTCCTGTATTAATAAAGGGCCGGGACATGGGGGCAGCCAAAGCGCCGGAGGCTGAAGCCCCGGGTACAGAGGATATCGCATCACCAGCAGCCCCCCCGCAATTGCCTTCAGGCAAACGCTCTGCTGCAAAGGGCGGCGACAGGATGGTAACCCTCGACTTCAACAACGTTGACCTTCAGACGTTCGTGAAATTTATCAGTGAACTTACGGGCAAGAACTTTGTGCTGGATGAAAAGGTGCAGGGAAAGGTTACTGTAATATCACCGACGAAGATATCAGTTGATGAGGCTTATCAGGTATTTCTTACTGTCCTTGATATGAAGGGATTTACAGCAGTAGGTGAAAACAAGGTAATAAAGTTATTTCCGTCACGAGAAGCCAAACAGAGCGGTGTAAGCATAGTTACCGCTGATAAACCGCTACCTCAGGACGAAAATTATGAGACGCGTGTAATGCGGCTTAATTACATCAGCGCCTCCGAGATATCAAGGCTGATTGCGCCCCTTATATCCAAAGATGGTTCAAGCATCCCCTACCCGCAGACTAATACACTGATACTTACTGATATCAAGAGCAATATGGCAAAGGTCCTGGAGTTAATTACTGAGCTGGACAAGGAGCCTCCAAAGGGAAAGGGCGGTATATATGTGTACTACCTCCAGAATGCAAGCGCAGAGGAGATGTCAAAGGTGCTCGCTACCCTGACGAGCAAGGCCCCGCCACGGGCTGCTGCGGCTGCACAAACGCCGCAGGATACCACTGTCCACTTCGAGGGCGGGATATCCGTCACTGCTGACAAGGCGACCAACTCCCTGATAATAATGGCATCACCCGAGGACTACGAACGCATTAAGTCTATCATAGAACGGCTTGATATCAGGCGCAAACAGGTCTATGTCGAAGCTGCCATAGTAGAGATGGGAGTTGACAAGGCGCGTGAAATCGGAATGGAGTGGAGAAGCACGGCGAATGTAAAATCCGGAGAGACTATGTTTGTGGGAGGTACTGCCCTTGCGCCGCCAGGGGCTGGAATAACCAGTTTTTCCGTAAACCCGCTCAGCGTCAGCGGCCTCGTGGCTGCCGGTGTGCATGGCTTCCTTCCTGACGGAACTACCCTGAATGTGGGCGCCCTTGTAAGGCTCTTTCAGGCTGACTCTGATGTAAATGTCCTCTCAACCCCAAATATACTCACACTGGATAATCAGGAGGCGAAGATCATCGTCGGTCAGAATGTTCCATTTATAACAGGGGTGAGCCAGACAGCAGGAGGCAATGTCCAGGCCACGATTGAAAGGAAGGATGTCGGTATCCAGCTGAAGATTACCCCGCACACAACAGAGAGCGACCTTGTTAAACTCGATATATATCAGGAAATATCAAGCCTGAGCGGCAGTATCCCGGTCGGTACAGATCAGGAGGTACCGATAACAAACAAGAGGTCTGCCGAGACCTCTGTTATGATACGGGATCAGGAAACCATAGTGATAGCGGGTCTCATTAAAGACGATGTCACGATAACGGAAAGAAAAGTTCCGCTCCTTGGCGATATACCGCTCCTCGGCTATCTCTTCAAGTATGAGGGCAGGAAAAAGTCAAAGACAAACCTTATGATCTTCCTCACCCCTCACATAATCAAAGAAGTTGAGACACTGGAGGAGATAAGCCGGGATAAGAGAAAGACAGGCGAGGCATTCAGGAAAAAATATAAATTTGATATCAAAGATAATTTCATCCTAAATCCGCCGGAATAGTCATGACAAGAAAGAGGGAACTGTTAGGAGACATCTTGCGGAACATATCCTCTATCGGGGATGGCGAGATAGAGGAATGCCTTAATATCCAGCGTGAAAAAGGCGGCCGGATCGGCGAAATACTCGTTCATACAAAACATGTACGGGAGACCGACCTTCTGCGGGCATTAAGCCTCCAGTTCCATTTACCATATCTGCAGAATCTGACAGAAGAAGAGATAGATAAGGAGCTGGTCTCATCAGTGCCAATATCGTTCCTTAAACGGCATGTCATGATCCCCTTCCGCAAAGAGAACAGTACGGTAAGAGTAGCCATATCCGACCCATTGAATATTACTCCGATAGACGACATAAGGACATATCTGGGATCTGATATCGAATTGTTCCTGACCGAATCTATCACGATCCTGAATGCCATAAACATGGCATACGAAACACACAAGGAAGCGGCAGAGCAGGTTATCGAAGATCTCGGTGATGAAGCTCTCGCTGCAGGTCTGGATGAGCCTATAGATCTCATTGACGCAGTTGATGAAGCCCCGATTATCAAACTCATTAATTCACTGCTCTTCAGGTCGGTAAAGGACAGGGCGAGTGATATCCATTTTGAACCTTTTGAGCGGGACATAGCAGTACGGTTCAGGATTGACGGAGTCCTCCATAATATCCTTTCACTGCCAAAGAGATTTCAACCCAGTGTGGCCTCAAGAATAAAGATTATGGCCTCTTTGAACATTGCAGAAAAACGCCTTCCGCAGGATGGAAGGATCGGCCTGAAGATTGCAGGCAAGGACATTGATGTGCGCGTCTCCATTATCCCCACATCCTTTGGAGAACGGATTGTAATGAGGCTTCTGGATAAGTCAGGCTATCTCCTCAGGCTCAGGGATATCGGCCTTTCCAATGACATACTGCACAAATTTGAAAAACTGATTCACCTGTCTCACGGTATCATTCTCGTCACAGGGCCTACAGGCAGCGGCAAGACCACTACTCTCTATGCCGCCCTCATGGAAATCAATTCTCCGGACAAGAATATAATTACTATCGAGGACCCCGTGGAATATCAGATAAAGGGTATTGGCCAGATGCAGGTAAACCCCAAGATAGAACTGACGTTTGCAAAAGGATTAAGGTCCATACTCCGTCAGGACCCTGATGTAATCATGGTAGGTGAGATCAGGGACCTTGAGACATCTGAAATAGCAATTCAGGCCTCACTGACCGGACACCTTGTCTTCAGCACGCTGCATACGAATGACTCGGCCGGGGCAGTCACAAGGCTTATTGATATGGGAATTGAGCCGTTCCTTGTTTCATCATCAGTTGTTGCTATAGCTGCCCAGAGGCTCATAAGGCTTCTCTGTCCGGTCTGCAAAAAGGAATACACCCCTTCCAGGCCGGAGCTCGAAGAGCTGGGGATTGATTCACATCAGTTATCCGGACGCCATATTTATGCTGCTGAAGGATGTGACAAGTGTATGCACACCGGCTACAGAGGACGCACAGGTATATACGAGATACTTCTTGTAAATGATGAGATCAGGGGACTTATTCAGCAAAACGTCAACTCCCAGATAATCAAGAATAAGGCTATAGAAGGGGGTATGATAACCCTCAGACGGGACGGCGCTTCAAAGGTGCTTGCAGGACTCACAAGCATTGAAGAGGTGTCAAGGGTGACTCAGGAAGATATTGTTGAATAATAGAGGTAGATAGAGATTGAAGACTGAAGACTGAAGACTGAAGACCGAAGACTGAAGGCTGAAGGAAAGAATGACCTTCAGCCTTCAGTCTATATCACCTTAAGTTGCTTTTGTTATTACTATGCCTGTATTCGAATATAAAGGACTTACAACTGACGGTAAAGATACCCACGGTTTTATTGATGCGGATAACAGCCAGGGTGCAAAACTCAAATTAAGAAAATCAGGCATCTTCCCAACAGAGGTATCTGAGGAGTCAGCCAGAAAGGCAGAGGAAGGACGATCCGCAGCCCTAAGTATACTTAAACGGGTGAAGAAACAGGAGGTTACGGTCTTTACCCGCCAGCTCGCCACATTACTTACCGCAGGACTTCCGCTTATGGAGGGCCTGTCAGCCACTATAGACCATGTTGACGATCCATTACTCAAAAGGACTATAACCAAGATACGTGAGGATGTCAGGGAAGGAAAATCTCTTGCAGAGGCAATGAGGACTCATCCTAAGGTCTTTTCAGACCTCTATACCAATATGATACAGGCAGGCGAGGCAAGCGGGGCGCTTGATGTCGTCCTCGCACGCCTTGCTGATTTTCAGGAAAGCCAGGTAAGGCTCAGGAACAAGATCTGGGCGACCATGACATACCCTGTCATGATGCTGTTTATTGGCACCTGCGTCCTCGGATTCCTTTTCAGCTATGTCATACCGCAGGTCACAAAGGTATTCGAGGATACAGGACAGGCGCTGCCGCTCCCGACCCTCATACTTATTTCGATCAGCAGCTTCTTCAGGTCATACTGGTGGGCCGCAGGAAGCGGGATATTCATTCTGATATTTTCACTCGTCAGGTATGTAAAGACACCGGGGGGAAGGACTGCTTATGACAGGTTTATCCTGCGAATGCCGCTGTTTGGCAAGATCGTCCGGCTGATAGCAATATCAAGATTTACAAGGACACTCAGTACGCTCCTCGCAAGCGGAATACCCCTCATTAACTCAATGGATATTGTCAAGGCGGTAGTGAACAACACAGTATTGTCAAAAATAATAGAAGACGCAAAAGACCGGGTTAAAGAAGGAGAACCACTGTCAGAACCACTCAAAAGGAGCGGTGCATTCCCATCCATGGTTATACAGATGATGACAGCAGGCGAGAAGAGCGGAGAGCTTGAAGGGATGCTGGCCAAGGTGTCCGACGCGTATGATAATGAGGTTGATACTACAGTATCCGGACTCACTGCCCTGCTGGAACCCATAATGGTGCTGTTCATGGGAGTGGTTGTGCTTTTTGTAGTGCTATCTATACTATTGCCGATTTTTGAGATGAGCCAGGTGGTAAGATGAAAAATCCCCCTTTTTCAAAGGGGGAAACCAGTTACCCCAGTTTACAAAGGGGGGGAAAGTAATTCTTCTCTGTATAAAAGGGGGATGTCAGCTCCCCCCTTTAGTAAAGGGGGGAAAGGGGGGATTTGAAACGGAATTTTAAGGTGAAAGGAGACAGGATGAAAAGGATTTTACGAAGGAATGAGGGTTTTACGCTCATTGAGATTATGGTTGTGTTGATCATTATCGGCCTGCTTGCCGGCATTGTCGTGCCAAGGCTGATGGGACGCACTGAGGAGGCAAAGCGCACCAAAACAGCGGTGCAGATAAAAAACCTTCAGTCTGCGCTTGACCTGTATAAACTTGACAGCGGCAACTACCCTACTACGGATCAGGGTCTTCAGGCGCTGGTAGAGAAACCTGCGATTGGAGAGATCCCCAGGAACTGGAAGGAAGGGGGCTACATAGACAAGATACCCAAAGACGCATGGGGCAACAACTATGTATACATAAGCCCTGGCGTGCATGGTGATTTTGATCTTTATTCATATGCTGCAGACGGAGAGGAGGGGGGAGAAGGAAAGAATGCCGATATTCAGAGCTGGAACATCGAATAGAGGCTATACCCTTATCGAGCTTTCCATCATTATTCTGCTGATAGGCGTCATTCTGGTATTTGTCGTTCCCAGACTGGATAATCTGGGAGATTCAAGACTGCGTACAACTGCAAGAAAAATCTCAGGCACAATACAATCAGTCTATGATGAATCAATCATGAAAAAAAGGCCATATCAGATTGTCTTTGATATTGCCAACCGGAAATACTCTTATGCTGAAATAAGAGATGAAGACACATCAATTATATCGGAATCAGCCGGAGAGATCAGTTTGCCTGACAGGATATATATAAAAGATATCATACTGGAGACTGGAGGGAAAATTACAGAAGATAAAGTGTATATAAGGTTTTTCCCTGACGGATATGTTGAAAAAAATACCATACATATATCAGACGGGAAAAAAGACTATACCCTTGTAACAGCGCCGCTTACAGGAAAGGTACGGATAAGTGAAGGATACGTGGAAGTGACGGATGAGTGAAAAGATCATGAAAATCCCCCTTAATCCCCCTTTTCCAAAGGGGGAAATTAGTTCCCCCCCTTTAATAAAGGGGGGTAGGGGGGATTTGAACGGTTCTTTTCAGGTGAACCGTCATGAGCCCTTCGACTGTTCGGCACGCTCACAGCTCAGGGCTCACAAAGGGTCATGAAAATGTCATTCCCGCGTTGGCGGGAATCCAGAACGAGGCCTGGTTCTGGATTCCCACTCCCCGCTTAAATCATGCGGGGACAGGTTCCGTGGGATTGACGGGTACTTAGGACGGGTGAATAGGAGCATTTCCAGGTGAACAGTCATGAGACTCAGGCTCACCAGGGTTCATGAAAACGTCATTCCCGCGTAAGCGGGAATCCAGACCGTGGGCATGATTCTGGATTCCAACTCCCCGCTTAAATCCTGCGGGGACAGGTTCCGTGGGATTGACGGGTACTTAGGAGTATTTTCGAGTGAAACAAAACTCAACATTAGAAAATAATGGCTTCACTTTGCTTGAGGTCATGGTTGCATTGCTAATCATCGCAACCTCTTTTGTAGTCCTCCTGCACTCAAGGAATCAGAGCGTTCTTAGCGCTGATTATGCAAAACAGGCAACGATAGCCACTTTGCTGGCGTCTGAAAAGATCAGCGAGGCCGGACAGGAAGTTTTTCCAGACACAGGCGAAGAGACCGGTGATTTCGGGGATAATTATTCTCAATACAGATGGAGGACGTCTGTTTCAGAAACTCCATATGAAAATATCAGAGAGGTTAAAGTTGAAGTCCTTTGGGGAGAAGGGGGCTCAGAGAGGAGCATCGGATTAGTCAATTATGTCAGGGAAAAGAAGTAACAGCGGTTTTACATTGATGGAAGTGCTGATAGCCACCGCTATTCTTGGCATCATCATGGTTACTATATATGGAAGTTTTGTGCAGACCCGGCGTGTCATAGGACGAACTGAATCTGCTGTTGAAGGACTTCGGGGCGTACGTGCGGCATTCAGCAGGATAACCAGTGACATTGGCATGGCATTCCTGTCAGCCGCAAATGACAACACATTTTTTGTGGGGACAGATGATTATGAGGCCAGCTATCCGAGCGACCAGATTGAATTCACATCTTTTTCACACATACGGCGCAGCAGTGATGCAAGGGAATCTGATCAGATGGAGGTGGGATATTTTCTGAGAAAGGACTATGAGGGCGCCTCTGTCCTGATGAAAAGGGAGAAGAACCGCATAGATCCCAACCCCACTTTCGGGGGAAGGACATATGAGTTGTGCGAAGAGATTGCCGGGCTTGATTTCAGGTATCTCGATGAAGGGGTATGGTTTGAGAGCTGGGACTCAAGAGTCACAAAGAAATTGCCGGAGGCTGTAGAGATCACACTGATCACCAAAGACGGAAATGGCATCGAGAAGTCATTCAGAACCATCATGGAGATACCGCTGAGTGGAATATCAGCTCAGAAATAACAAGGGCATTGCCCTCGTCATAACGCTCCTTGTACTGACACTCCTTATAGTGCTGATCCTGGAGTTTAGTTCAGGCATGCGTATTGAAGCGCGTGCAGCCGCAAACTTCAGAGATGATATTAAGGCATATTATCTGGCGAAGTCAGGTGTAACTTTTGCAATTGCGGTGCTTGAGGAGGATCTGAAGGAAAATCCAAACGTTGATAACCTCAATGAAACATGGGCACAGAAGCTGCCGCCCATCCCGCTTGGGGATGGTTTTGTTTCGGTTGAAATTGAAGATGAAAGCAGTAAGATCAACGTAAATAAATTAGCCGGTGATTCGGGTGATAAATGGCACGAATTGATGAATAATTTTCTTGATCGCCTCGAATTAAAAGAGGATATAACTGAAGCCATATCCGACTGGATTGATGCAAATAATAATGACCGGCCTGGCGGAGGCGCAGAAAGCAGTTATTATGAAAGCCTCGAAGACCCTTACGAGGCAAAAAACAACCTGCCTGACTCATTGCAGGAATTAAGATTGATAAAGGATGCAGATAATGAGGCATTCGATAAAATGAAAAACTTCGTAACAGTCGTACCATCTGACGGAAAGATAAATGTCAATACTGCGAAGAAAGAGGTGCTGAGGTCAGTGTTTGCACTGTCTCACCTGCTTTCAGACAGCACAGTTGATGATGTAATAAATTCAAGGATGGAAAATCCCTTTGAGGACGTAAATGATCTGGGCTTCGGGACAAACGGGAGAGGTCTGATGAGCGATGAGGCGCTTGGCCACATAAGACAATTCATAACATTAAAGAGCAGCTTTTTTTCCATTACATCAACCGGAGAGGTCAACAATATCAGAAAAAAGATAAATGCCATAGTAAAAAGGGATAATAAAAAAACTGATATTATCTACTGGAGGGTTGAATGATTAAACTGCGATGGAGTCTGACAGCGCTGCTGAGCCTGCTGTTATTTGCAGGATTCGCGGCGCCCGTAGCACCGTATACTATTTCAGGGGTAATTAAAGATACACATGATATGCCGGTCAGCGATGCAGAAATCGGCATATTTGACGGCTTTACCATCCAGCGGATCAGGAGTGACGATAAAGGGGCGTATAGTATATCACGATTGCCGGTCTCTGACGGACTCTATGCAGTACTCTTCTTCACCAGGGACGGTTTTGTACCGTCAATTATTAATGTCAAAAAGAACAGGCTTGATAGCAGGGAGTATCCGGTCACTATGAAAAGGGCTGAGTCAGAGAAGAGTGGCTATATCGCAGGTGTCGTATATCAACCTGTAAAGGGAGGCAAGATAAGATATCAAAGCGGGATTAACCGCTTCGGCCAGGAAAGAAGCATTTGGCTGGAAGGAGACGGGATAGCGGCAGAATCAAGGACTAATAAGGACGGTCAATTTATCCTTGAGGTCCCTGCAGGAAGATATGTGCTTCGTGCAGAAGGCGCGGGGGAGAAACAGGTTGTTGAGGCTGTAGCTGGAAAGACAGTCATAAGGAACATAAGGTCAGGGATCGTCCTGATTGATTGAGCAGGATCATTTTCGGGTGGGCCGCAATGAGCCTCAGGCTCACAAAGGTTTAAGTACCCGTCATTCCCGCGTAAGCGGAAGTCCAGACACCGGCCTGATTCTGGATTCCCACTCCCCGCTTAAATCCTGCGGGGACAGGTTCCGCGGGAATGACGGGTACACAGGAGTATGTTTGGATGACGTGTCTAACATATAAATCTTTGTGTCCTTTGTGTCTTTGTGGTAAATAACGGAGATTTTCGGGTGAAATGTAGCATTAGGAAATCGCGAAACAGGTCCCGGATAATACAGGGGTTGACCCTGGTGCCTGCAATTATGCTGCTGCTCGTCTTCTCCCCGGCTTATGGCTCAGCAAGGGATTTAAACAGCATTGACCTTATTAACAGGGCATACAAGACCGGGCAGATAAATCAACAGGAGGCCCTGAATTACAAGATTGATGCTATTCTGCGGCCTGAATCACTCCCTTCAATTTACAGGTCAAGGGGAATAATCAAGTCTGCGACCACTATCCTGATGGAGGCCAGGCAGAACAGGCACCTCCTGTCCAGTGAAAACAGCAGGATTCTGGCAAAGGGAAGAAGTGCTACTCTGACAGACTTGTACGGAACCGGCATAACACTTCAGAGTTATGCAAGCCCTCAGGGACGTTTCAGGATCCACTATACAACGGATAATTCGGGCGGGGACGCTGTCCCTGCAAACGACACAGATGCAGACGGGGTACCGGATTATGTGGAGAGGTTTGCAGACATACTTGACCATGTGTGGACAACTGAAATAGAAGTCATGGGTTATGACGCCCCCCCGTCAGACGGGACAGAAGGGGGTGACTGCCTGCTTGACGTATATCTGGCGGATATAGATGCATATGGATACACACAGATTGACGAAGGCGACACCGCAGCCAGGGTCTATATGATCTTTGAGAATGATTTCGCCCTGTATTTCCCTCCTAACACTGACCCTGATGGTGATATCCCGGGTGACATGAAGGCTGTTGCAGCACATGAATTCTTCCACACTGTCCAGTTCCAGATAAGCGATGACATATGCACCAATGGCTGGTGGATGGAGGCATCTGCCACCTGGATGGAAGACCATGTATACCCGGATGTCAATGACTATATCAATTATATATACTACTGGTTTCAGCACCCGTATCTGCCGCTTGATACCTACTCAGGATCAGGATGCGCGGGTGATCCCTCACAGTCCTTATATGCTTACGGCACAGCCATCTGGATAAAACACCTGACAGAGAAATATGGTTCTGAGTTTGTATATGATGTCTGGAACAGGATGAAGAACAGTGGTCCGGCTGTCAATGCCCTCTCAGCTGTTATCAGTGCACTGAATGACAGGGGTGTGACGCTTGAGGAGGAACTGGGGGAGCTAAGGGTTGCCAATGCCACTATGACTTATGAAGATGCCCTGTGGTATAAGTCATGGCAAACAGTAAATCCCGACCCAAATCTCGGGAAGATTGAAGTTTATTACGAAGATGATATCCCCGGCTTTTCTGCTTCCAAAGCCTATACAGGTGTCTCATTACCAAAGCTTGCCTCGAAATATTATTCCTTTTCTGCGCCACATGGCAGCGGGAATCTGTCAATAGATTTTAATGGAGGCAGTGATGTTGGCGTCATGGTTACGGGCTTTAATGCAGATAAAACTGCATATGATATAACTGAAATAGTGACGGATACAAATAACGCCGGTTCTGTAACAGTCAACGGATTTGGTGCAGGAGGTCCATACGAAAACGTCGTTGTCATCCCCATTAACCACTCATTTACGACTCAGGAGGACTTTAACCTCACGGTATCCTATACGGCGGCTTACAATGGAGATATTATTTCAATTGATATAAAGCCCAGCACATCAACTGTAGTAACAGGAGATAATGGCATCAACGGCAAACAGCAGTATCGTCTCATTATGAAGGATGACAATGGCAAATATGTTCTAAAGTCAGGAACTGCATGGGGCAGTGATCCTCCGGACATAATAATCAACGCAAGCGGTCTTGCTGTATTGACCAATACCGTGACCGGTGGAACAATTTCTGCTTCACTCCCAGCCCTGACACCGCCAGGTTATGCCACCCTGTCTGCTGTAAGTCCGGCGATTGCAGCTGCCGGAAAACCAAGAGGATGCAGAGTATCAGGCGATTCAAGGTGTTTCATTGCAACGGCTGCATTCGGCACATCTATCCATCCATATGTGGGCATTCTGAGAGATTTCAGGGATGCGTACCTGCTTACAAATAAACCAGGCAGATGGTTTGTATCTTCATATTATCAGATCAGTCCGCCGATAGCAGAGATAATATCCGGAAACCCTGCATTAAAAGTGATAGTGAAGATATTATTAATTCCTGCTATAATAATTAGTTGGGTTATGCTTAAGCTTTCGTCAGGCGAAATGATCATCATTGCATTTTTAATGATCATATCAGGACTTAAGGCCGGAACCCTGTTAAAAAATTATGTCCCGTAAAATCTTAGGGTTAGACATAGGCAGTCACTCAATAAAGGCCGTGCTTCTCAGGGAAGGATTCGGCAGGATTGAGCCTGTCACGTATATTGATAAAAACCTCGCTAACGGAGATGTCCGCGGTCTTATCCGGTCAATCTTTCAGGAAGGCAACCTCAATCCTGACATGGTTGTAAGCTCTGTGCCGGGCAATACCGTCTCTGTACACTATCTTCAGCTCCCGTTCTCTGATGAATCAAAAATCAGCAGGGTCATACCAAACGAAATTGAAAATCTGACCCCCTTCCACCTTGATGAAATGGTCATAGACCAGATAATCCTGTCAAAAGGGAATGGCGCCAGTCCCGGCAACGGGACATCTGTATGCGTAGCGCTTATGAAGAAGCAAACCCTGCAGGACCATATTGATACATTGAAAGATGCATCTGTTGATGCAAAGATAATAGAGCTGGAATCTCTTGCCCTGTATCACGCATTCATGCAGTGGTACAGGACGGAAGATACCGTGGCACTGCTTGATATAGGCGCTGAACGAAGCAATCTGTGCATAGTTTCTAAAGGCAAGCCCGCGCTTGTAAGGACATTCCTGAGGGGCGGAAATAATGTCACTGCAGCGATAAAGGATGCGTGCGGAGGCAGTACTGAGGAGGCTGAGGGCAGGAAGCTTGGTTCAGAAGTATCACTGTCGAGGGTCGTTTCAGGGGAAGATTCCGGAAATAATGGTTCGCAGTCATCTGTGGGAACAGGGACTAATTCTGTCCCTGACCTCTCTTCAGCCATCATGGGCGGGCTGGCGCCGCTTGTCACTGAACTGATACAGAGTCTTCATGCCTATGAAATCAATAGCGATGAGACGGTATCAAAACTTTATATATCAGGCGGAGGGGCGCGGCTTCGCAATCTGGACAAGTTCCTTTCTCTGGAACTCCACATGGATGTGGAAAGATTCAGCATACCAGGAGATTTTATTCAGAGGCTTCAGGCAGATGAGGACGCTGGTTTGTCCCTGTCCACAGGCATTGGGCTGGCCCTGTGCGGCACCCGCAGGAAGCACACTTCCGGCATCAATTTCAAAAAGGGTGAACATGTCAGTAGAAAAGAGTCCGCCGTAAATACAGGACGCATCATCTACATTATAGCTGCAGTTATAGCAGTAACAATCCTCGGCCTTGCCGATTTCTACTTAAACTTCCGTTACAGGGAGGCAAGATATAACGAAATTCGCGCTGAGATGCGAAGGGTGTTCACAGAGACATTCCCGGAAGCGAGGAACATAGTGGATGAGAACCAGCAATTCAGAAGTTCTGTTGATGAATTGAGAAAGAAGGTTGAAGCCCTTGGGGGCGGCACAAAAGGCGTAATTACCTCCCTTGACATCCTCAATACATTATCTGAGAAGGTGCCCAAAGATCTGCAGGTCAATGTTGACGATATTATGATTGACAAGAGCAAGGTCAGGATCCAGGGTGAGACGGACAGTTTTGAATCAGTCGAGAAGATAAAAAAAGAGTTTGAATCAGTGAGTTTCTTTAAAAAGGTGGATGTCTCAGACGCAAAATTATCAGCTGATCAACAGAAGGTAAAGTTCAGGATAATTGCAGATATGTAATTATGAAAAATTCAATCCAGTATCTGACAAAACTTAATTCAAGATTAAACCACCGGGAAAGGGCTATCCTGTTTTTCGGTACTATCGGGGCAATAGCCATAATCATTTACGGGGCTGTTGTAGGACCTTTGTCGGACAGGTATTCAACATTGCTCAGAATGACAAAGCAGAAGGAAGAGCAATATAAGAATATGCTTCAATTGAAGGAAGAATATACTGTACTTAAAAAGGAATATACGGACCTGGAAAAGGGGGCGTCACGGACAAAAGAGGGGTTCTCACCTCTTACCTTTATGGAAAATGTGTCCACGCAGGCAAAGATTCGGGACAGGGTGGTGTCCATGAAACCGCGCGTCATTCCTATCGGAGAGAATTTCCGGGAGTCATCTATTGAGGTAAAGATAGAGCGCGTTGTGCTGGAACAGATGACTGCATATCTTTATCTCATTGAGGGCTCTGCCTATCCTCTGAAGGTAAGGACTATGCATTTGAAAAGCAGGTTTGATGATCCTGGGCTGATGGATGCATCAGTTGTAGTTTCATTCTACGAAAAGGTTAAGTAGCAGGGGACAAGCTTGAAAATATTAAATAATACCGGACTGTTTATAAAAAGGAATATCAGGGGCATTGTCCTTTACACCCTCTTTTGTCTTGCTTCATTCCTACTCTTTTTTATAATCCTGTTTCCGAGGGACACGATAAGGAAACGCATTATCTATGAGATTGAAAAGGCCACGGCAACGGATATCAGGTCTTCAGGCTATAACTGGCGGTTTCCGGCCGGCCTCAGGTTCACGGGCATGGAACTGAGGAAGAGAGGGGCTGCGACAGCGTATCCCATCGTCCGGATTGACAACCTTGGAGTGGAAATACCTTTAGGGAGTATCGCATCTATGAGCCCGGTATCCAACGTCTCAGCTTCTCTATATGGAGGGACTGTCCGGGGAACCATAACTATGAGGAGCAGCAACAGGCTTCTTAAGGCTGACTGGTCAAACATTGATATGTCGAGGGTTGACATTCTTAAGACAGTTCCTGTGACGCTTGAAGGGAAGGCAAATGGAGACCTGGTTTTAAGGCTTGCCGGAAACAGACCAGAGGGACAGATCAGGATTTTGATAAGGGACGGCAAGTTTGGCAAACTCAGGGTCATGGGCTTTGCCATTCCGGAAATCCCACTCGATGAAATTAACGGGACTGTTAATATTAAAGAGAACACCATCTCACTTAAAGAGATACGATTCAAGAACAGCGACATCAAAGGTTCAATAACAGGCAGCGTGAAACTTGCATCAGGAAGTGAACAGGGCAGTCTCGACCTGGCAATCAGGTTTTCAGTAGGTGAGAAGATGAAGGCTCAATATCAGGGGATACTATCCTTTATTTCATCAACAAGGGACAGGGAAGGATATTATACACTGCATATCAAGGGAGACCCTGCCAAACCAACTGTGGGGATTTGAGATAAATAGGGACAGCGACTATTTATTTGTTTCAAATAAATAGTCGCTGTCCCTATTTATCTCCATTTATCTCAGCCTTTGATGCAGGCCATTGGTCTTACCATCGCCACTTTTCTTGCCAGACCTGCCTTGTGGGTGGCGTCAACTACGGCTGTGACGTCTTTGTAGGCGCCCGGGGCCTCTTCTGCTGCGCCTGAGTAGGAATGCACCCTTATGATGATACCCCTGCCTGCCAGGTCTCTTAGAAGTGCATCGCCCCTCCATTTCTTTTTAGCCTGCGTCCGGCTGAGCGCCCTTCCTGCACCATGACAGGCTGAACCAAAGGCCTTAGACATCCCTGCCTCTGTTCCGGCAAGGATATAAGAACATGTGCCCATAGTGCCGCCGATCAGGACAGGCTGTCCAACTGACCTGTAATCCTCCGGGATCTCCTTCCGTCCAGGTCCGAATGCCCTCGTTGAACCCTTTCTGTGTATATATAACCGCTTCATCTTACTGCCGACAACATGCTCTTCAACCTTGCATGTATTATGGCTCACATCGTAGAGCATGGAAATCCGAGCCCTGGGTAGAACATCAGAAAAGGCCTCGCGTACAAGGTGAGAGATGACCTGCCTGTTTGCAAGGGCACAGTTGATGCCTGCACATACCGCAGAAAAATACCTGCGCCCTTCAGGAGAATCAATAGGCGCGCAAACAAGCTCCCGGTCAATGATGGGTATGTTATATTTTCGTGACGCCTCTGCAAGCGTCTTCAGGTAATCTGTGCCAATCTGATGTCCAAGTGCCCGGGAACCACAATGCACTGATACAACGACGTCGTCTTTGTATAATCCAAACGCAGAGGCGATTTTCTCATCATATACCTCTGCAACATACTGGATCTCCAGATAGTGATTGCCTGAGCCAAGCGTCCCCACCTCCCTGAACTGTCTCTGTTTGGCAGTAGAGGAAACATGGGACGGGTCAGCCCCATCCATTACACCCCCTTCCTCTATGTACAGAAGGTCTTCTTTACGGCCATAACCCCTGGATACTGCCCACCCTGCCCCTCCGACGAGCACTTCATCTATCTGCTGCTGGCTCAACCTGATTTTACCCTCAGAGCCGACACCGGCAGGGACTATTGCAAAGAGCCTGTCGCTTAGCTTTTCCAGATGAGGCTGAATATCCTCCCGCGTCATTCCTGTACGCATTGTCCTTACACCGCAGGAGATATCAAACCCTATGCCTCCCATTGAGATTATTCCACCCTCATTTGGGTCGAAAGCGCCGACTCCGCCTATAGGAAACCCGTACCCCCAGTGGGCATCAGGCATTGCCAGAGAAGCCTCTTGTATTCCGGGAAGACATGCGACATTCCTGATCTGTTTCACGACGTTGTCATCCAATTCTTCAACAAGTGTCTCGCTGGCAAAAATCCTGCCCGGGACGCGCATCGCGCCTTCGGCAGGGATCTCCCAGATAAAATCAGTAATCTTTACAAGCGATTTTATTTCCATATCTGAACCATGAGATTAAAGTCTAAACATCTACAATACACTGGGCAACATACATATCATCTTCCCTGCCAACCTTCAGCATACTGTATGTTGCCGCCTTCACCTCTGTCATCAACTTATGCCTCGCAGGGTCTATCAGCTCACCCCATGCAGTGCCTTTTAGCTGATTGCCGCTTAACTCAACTTCGAAATTGCTGAATACCATGCGGCTGAGATGAGCCACTGAGAGAAGGCTGTTTAACCATTCGACAAACAGGTAATCATTATCAGGGGCCTCACAGTACACTTCCTTTCTCTCCTGAGCCTTTACATCAGCTATGTCAACGATCACAGAAAACATCGCCCTGGCCCCATTTTCAAACGCTGTTTCGACCCTTTTGCCGAAACCCCTTATCCCTATGTCCGCCCTGTGTTCAAATGTTTCGTATGCCTTCATATTCTCTCCGGTCCATATCCACACCATCTATGATGGCCCCGCAGAATGGACAGCGCGAATCAACAATATGATTTTCAACAAGTTCAAAACCAAAACGGTGGATCAGAACAGCCTTACAGTTATAACATAATGTATGCTCCCCCTCATCACCGGGTATGTTGCCTGTGTATACGTATTTTAATCCTGTGTTCAAGCCTATGTTTCGTGCCCTGTAGAGGGTTGAAGCCGGGGTGCGCGGGATGTCAGTCATTTTATATACTGGATGAAATGCGCTCACATGCCACGGGATTTCAGGGCCGACCCCCTTAATAAATTCCGCTATCTGCCGTAATTCCTCATCAGAATCATTCTTTGCAGGAATTATGAGTGTGGTTACCTCTACCCATATCCCAAGCTCCTTCATCTTCCTGATACTGTACAGGACAGGGTCCCTTGATGCTCCGCAAATCCTTTTGTGCATCTTTTCATTAAAGAATTTAAGATCTACATTGGCGGCATCAAGATATGGAGAGATCATCTCAAGGGCCTCACCTGTCATATAGCCGTTTGTTACAAAGACATTCTTCAGCCCCTTTTCCCTGGCTATCCTGGCTGTATCATATGCCAATTCAAAAAAAATGGTAGGCTCTGTATAAGTGTATGAAATACTTCTGCAGCCGTACCTCACTGCGGTTTCAACAATATCCGCAGGAGGCGTATCACTCCCCTGTATAATATGCTCATCCCTGGGCTTCTGTGATATTTCATGATTCTGGCAGTGCAGGCATCTGAAATTACACCCCACTGTTGCTACAGAGAAGGATGTTGAACCTGGGAGAAAATGGAATAGTGGCTTTTTTTCTATGGGATCAGTGTGCGCGGATATTAGTTTGTCGTAAACAAGTGTATAAAGTTCCCCTTCAATGTTCTTTCTGACGCCGCATATGCCGGTTTTGCCCTCCGGGAGGCGGCATCTGTGTGCGCAGAGATTGCAGACAACTTTTTTATTTTCAAGCTTTTCGTAGAGGAATGCCTCTTTCATGGTACACTCCCAAGGGTAAATTTAGTCTAACACTGCAGAGGGCAAACTGCAATACGCTGATTATGGATAGGATTATAAAATGGTGTAAACAAATGCAGCGCCGGCCTTTATGACCGGCTTAAAGTGGCGGATGAACCTTATGCTACACAGGCGTCAGCCATTCTTTATACCGGCTGTCCCTCCCCTGAACTATGGCAAAAAAGGCATCCTGTAGTTTTTTTGTAAGGAGACCGGGCTTGCCACTGCCTATAACTCTATTATCAACCTCACGAAGGGGTGTGAGCTCTGCTGCCGTGCCTGTAAGGAACGCCTCATCAGCTATGTAGAGGTCATCCCTCGAAAACCTTTCTTCGATAACTTTAATCCCCATATCCCCTGCGACCTTTATAATGGACTCCCTTGTAATGCCTGCCAGAATAGAAGTCAGCGGCGTGGTCTTCAGTATTCCCTTCCGGGCTATAAAAATATTCTCACCACTCCCCTCTGCAACATAACCATCTGGATCCAGCAAAATGGCCTCATCATATCCTGCTGCCTTAACCTCTTTTTTTGCAAGTATCGAATTTACATAATAACCCGGCACCTTGGCCCTGGTCATGGATATATTGACGTGATGTCTCGTAAAAGAGGATATCTTGGCCCTGATACCCTTCTCAAGCCCTTCTTCACCAAGATAAGCGCCCCAATCCCAGACAGCTACGGCTACACTTATTGGATTATCCTCTACATACAACCCCATTGAACCATAACCAATAAAGACTATTGGCCTTATATAACATGACTCAAGCCTGTTTACCCTTACGGTATCCTTTATCGCATCCGCTATCTGCTCTGCCGTATACGGTATATCTATCTGCAGGATATGGGCGGATGCAAAAAGCCTGTCAACGTGCTCGTCAAGGCGGAAAATGGCCGGTCCTGCCCCTGTCTTGTAACATCTTATGCCCTCGAAGGCGCCTACTCCATAATGAAGTGTATGGGTCAGGACATGGACATTGGCATCTCCCCAGTTCACAAGCTTCCCATCCATCCAGATCTTTTCAGACGCTTTGAGCATTCTTCATACCTCCTGCAGTTGACGTGTTGACACTATAGCAACAACAATAATGTCTTGTCAATTTTCAACAAGTAATTTACAGTATGCAGAACATGGCAGGGATATCCGGTTTAAGACAGCTTTATCATTCACTGGCAGGCCTCACCCTTGTTTTTGTTGTCTCATATCTTCCTGAACCTGCAGATGTCTATTTGGTATTAATCCTCTTGTTTTTAGCCGCTGCTATAGAATCGTCCAGGCTATTTCTGCCAGAGATCAACAGGATGTTTATTCACTTCTTTGGAATTATGATGAGGAGTGAAGAGAGACACGGGCCCACGGGTTCACTCTACTACCTGCTTGGGGCCATGATTGCCCTGCTCCTGTTTCCAAAGGAGATAGCGCTTTTTTCGATGACGGTGCTTGCAGTCGGCGATCCCTCTGCTTATATAATCGGATACAATTTCGGGAGGCTCAGGATCGGGAAAAAGAGCCTTGAAGGAAGTTTGGCCTTCCTTACAGCAGCAGTAATTGCCGGTCTGTTTCTTCATGTACTGTGGGATAAACTGTCAGTCTATGCAATAATTACAGGGGCAGTGACAGGGGCTGTAATAGAACTAATTCCGGTGAGGATAAATGATAATCTAACTATACCGGTTGCTGCATCGGCGACAACATATTTTATGTTTCTCTATTTCAACTGAGGGATTCCGTCTGGTTCAAATGACTCAAGCTTGTCTTTGTCCATCCGAATAATGGCAGAATTCCCTGCATCTACAATATGCGGTGTAATCATTACTACCGTTTCTGTTCTTGAGACGCTGTCAGTTGTATTTCTGAAAAGTGGCCCTAAAAATGGGATGGCTCCAAGCAGCGGCACCTGCTGGATCGTCTTTTCTTTTCTGTCCCTTATCAGCCCGCCTATAAAGATGGACTCCCCATCCTTTATTATGACCCTTGTAGTAACTTCTGTCGTTGTTTCAGACGGCAATCCCTGATCAACAACACCTTCACTCACCTCAGGATGTATGCTTAAAAGGATGTAACCGTCATCGCTTATCCTGGGGGTAAGTTTCAGCATTGTGCCAACGTCAAGAAACTCTATGCTTTCAGTCGTGACCTGATTCACAGTTGTCGTGACCCTGAACCCGAGTCTTCCGCCGATAATTATTTCTGCCTCTCTGTTGTCGAGGGCAAGCAGCCTTGGGGTGGCAAGGGTCTTGAGGTCACCCTTTTCCTGAAGCGCGTTCAGAAACATATCAAAGTGCGGTGTTACTATCTCAAAAAAAAGGCCGGAAGAACCTGAAGTAGCAGGCCGGCGGGCAAAGTTTTCGACACTAAGATTATATGTGGCATCCCCGCCTTTAAAGACATTGCTCCAGTCCACACCAAGCTGCATATCATCTCCAAGACGCACCTCAAGGATCCTGGCCTCAATCAGGACCTGCCGCGGAATAACATCAAGGTTCCTGATGAGTTCATCAATCTTTTTCATCCTTTCAGCTGTATCCTCAACGACAATAACATTATTTGCCTTGTTGACTGTGACCTTACCGTACCTCGAAACGTTCCCCCCCACGGCAGATGCCATCTCGGAAACATCACTGTACACTATCCTGTAACTCTTGCTGTAAAGCATTCCGGATACCTGTTGCTCTGACGGTAATTCCCTGCTATCCGCTTTTGTCTCCTGCTGACCGCCGGACATATCCAAAGGCCTTACAAACATAATATCTCCTATACGCTCAATCCCATACCCGTTAATCCTGAGGGCTGCGTCAAGTGCCTGCCTGGCCGTCACATTCTTCAGGTCATACGTGACCCTGCCGGATACTTTGGGACCGGAAACAATATTGAAGCCTCCCCGCTCCGACAGTGTCCTGATTACATCCTGAAGGTCAGCTTCATGGAAGCGTATCTCAGTCAGCACATCTTCACTGTAGACTGCCTCTGATATCCCTGGAAGGAGAAATGTGACTGCGAATACTATGATTACAGCACTTTTAAAGAAATTATCCATTTATTTACTCCATATAGATATTAATAACCCTGTCTCCATTTAACAACGTAACACCGGAACGTGATATTTCTGAAACTGTAAACTCGCCGATAACATCCCCGGTCTTTAAAAGCCTGTGACCTATAAGGGCAACAGCATAATCACTGCCGATCATTATGCCCTTAACCTTCATGTTTATTACACTGCCCTCATTTGTCTCTTTTTGCATCCCTGCATCATCCCGCTCTGCAGGCCTGTATGGCGTAAGGACAAAGGGATTCCTGGAAATCTGCGGGGCATTCCCGGGTTTAATCTCTTCTGCGCAGGTGTGTGTCTGCAGGTATGCCGGACAAACCAGAAGAAAAGCCGCTATTATAAAAATCACCCTTTTCATATTGATAACACTGCCATGGTTAATACGACCTGTATCCTTCTGTTGTCACTGTTTTTATCCATAACAACACGCTCAATCTTTACAGCCTTCCAGTCCTCCTCTATCCGATACATATAATTGTAGACATCATAGAATCCGCCGGACAGTATTGTCGTATACATCCTCCTGGTAAACTTATCACCTCTTACAACCTCACCCGGTTCTACTGAGGAGACCTCAATCCTGTACCGGCGGCTAATATCAGTTATATACCTGAGGACTTCCGGCGTCCTGTTTTTCGTGTCGAATATTCGGATATAATCATTCATCTCAGATTCAAGGGAGGCGACATCAGATAATTTCTTCATTTGCTCCTCTAACATTGACGGACTCAGCTCTGCGGCGCTCCTGAGTGAAGATAACTTATGCCGCAGTAAAATATATTTCGAGATGTCATCTTTCAGAAATAGTGAGAAAAACAAGAGGCAGACGACTAATATTACACCCGCTGATGTCAGATCCAGTATCTTTATATTCAAGTATTTCAGTATTCGCATCTTTACTGGCTCACATAAATCATATCGTTCAACATGCATTCTATCTCAAAGCTTATGGGCATCCCATCCTCCAGATCACCTGAACGCGAATATTTGAGATTTACCGATGAATAGATATTGTTATCCGATAACTTTGCCAGCATCACCGCAAGATCAGAATTGGACAGCGACATACCTCTCATTATCAGCATATTATCATTCCCGCCAGACACCCTGACAGGTGCTGTATTGCTGAAATAACTCCCGCTGCCAGCCGCCCCTTTGCCACTCTTTTGCAAAGCTGGAAACTGTGAACTGAACTCTAAGTGTGTCAATACAGTATTATAATTAATTGCCCTGTCAACAGAAGCGAATACGGCCATTACAGGGCTATGCTTCGAGAGATGGCCAACCGTATCCTTAAGTTTTAATAACTCTAATTCCCTGGCCTGCACTTCATTTTCCTGTATCATCTTTCCTGAAACCATTTCACCTGCTGACTCAAGCGCAGTAATCTTTTTTAATGCATGGTTATTCATGATCTTAATACCCAGGTTTAGTGCAATCAGAAACAGCACGACTCCTGCTGCAAGAAACACCCAGGACTTCATCCTCTGCATAAGCGCTTCTCGCCGGAGTATATCATCCGGGATCAGGTTAATGTCATATTCACGCATCGTAACCCCTTAGAGCCAGGCCTATGGGAACCATAAATACGGGGAAATTATCCCGCACTATATCCTTTAATCTCCCTGGATCGCCAAAAAGCCCGGCAGGCTCGAACACACTCACTGTAATACCAAATATCTTGTGTACATATTCTGTAAGTTGCTTGAGTAGTCCGCCGCTTCCCATAAGATAGATCGTGTCAATCATGGCCCCCTTCATCTCTGATGTGCAATATACGAGCACCTTCTCAATCTCTCTGTTAAGTTCAGAAAGCGCCGGCATTACTATTTCGTATAAATGGGCCGGGATGTCACTGTCAGGGATCAGACAACTGTTTTGATCAAGCGTAACAGCAGGCACAGAAATACAGTCAATCCCATACTTATAGAGCATCCTTGCAGATTCATCGCTGCCTGCATCAAGATTCAAGGCAAGCTTTTCCGTGATGTTGTTCAATCCCCACCCCATTTTTCTGTCTATCAGGATTGACTCATCCCACAGGATTGTTGAGAAACTGCTTGCATGACCTATATTGATTACCAGGATGCGCTTATCAGACGATGATTTAAATCTTTTTATAGTCCTGTTCAATGCATTGGGACCTATATCAATGGCCAGAACACGGAAACCTGCCTTTCTGAGCATGTTCATGTGATTGATTATGTCGCTCCTCCTGGCAAATACAAGCAATACCTTGAAGGATTTTCCCTCAGCTTCCTCCGTGCTCTTTAACTGCAGATAATCAATTACAGCCTCAGAAACCGGATACGGAATATATTCCCTGGCTTCACGCAATATTGACTGCTCAATGGTCTCGTTATCCCTCTTTGATATCTTCACAGGTGCAATACTGACCAGGGAGGGGTGCATACGATATACGACATCCTTTCCCCTGAAGTCATTGCGCTTCATCATGTCAGACAATACACTTATTATTACATCTTCCCTGACCAGTTCATCCGGAGGGAGAAGTAATGAGTCAGCGTCATGCATGACAATAGTGTCTGATGTACCGGCCAACTGCACGATGTTTATAGACCGTGTCCCAATATCAATCCCTATTGGCGAATATTGAGGCCTGTGGTACTTATTAATACGCATTCGAAACCTCACGAATCCTGTTATTATTGGTATCGGCAATAATTAAGTGGCCATCCACATCATCAAAGGCGGTTACCCTTCTTGGCCTGTTGAGCCTTGCATTTATCGCAAGCCCGCCATCTCCGGTATTTCCCTGCGTGCCTGTCCCTGCATGAGCAGTAATTATGCCGGTTGCCCCATCCACCCTTCTTATCCTGTTGTTGCCCGAATCAGCAATATACATGGTATCAAAGCTATTTATCGTTATCCCTTCAGGGGCGTTTAGCTGCGCATTAACTGCCATTCCGCCATCGCCTCCGGCCCCGCCGCCTGCCACTGTTGTAATTATCCCGGTTATCTTATCAATCCTCCTTATCCTGTTATTGCCTGTGTCAGCAACATAGAGGTTTTCATTACTGTCAAATACAATCTGTGCCGGACTGTTAAGCCGCCTTGATGTCGCTGCTGCACCATCTCCGTTATAACCACAGGTGCCTGTTCCGGCAAAATTAGTAATAACCGAGGTCGCCGCATTTACCTTTCTTATTCGGCAATTGCCTGTGTCAGCTATATAAATATTACCGTTGCTGTCAGACACCGCATCCTTAGGACTCCTTAGTCTCGCATTTGCAGCCAGGCCTCCGTCGCCACTTGACCCTTGTGTGCCGGGGGTGCCTGCCACATTAATGATGTTTCCTCCTGCCACAACCTTACGTATTATATGGTTTCTTGTGTCAGCAATATACACATTGCCTGTACTATCAATGAACACACCTTCCGGAGCATTCAAACGGGCAGTCAATGGATTACAATTATTACAATTATATCCTGAGACTGTCCCGACCCCTGCCATGGCATGTATATTATCTGAAACGGCATTTATATATCTGATCTGATGATTGCTCCTGTCTGCAATGTAGACATCGCCGGCAGCATTCCTGTGAACTCCCCTTGGCCTGTTAAGCCTGGCATTCAGCGCCGGGCCGTTATTACCTGACCAACCCTGAGTCCCTGTTCCTGCAAAGGCGATAATTATAAATGGCTTGTCCGGCGGTGGTATAGTTCTGACAATAGTGCGTTCAGTCCCGCCTGCTGAACCTGTTGCAGTGATAGTGATATCATCATTAGAGCTCGTCTGACTTACATTGAGGCTGTATGTGCCGCCGGCAAAAGGCTTATCATTAATGTCACCCCTCCAGGTGCTGTCCTGATTCAGCTTGAACAGTGCATGCTGAAATGCGGCATCAGCCATGTAATACGCCTGTTTTTCCCTGACAGCGCCGTACATGGAAGCAACCCTTAACCCGCCGATCTTCGTTGCAACTATGGCAAGCGAGGAGAGCATGGCTATCAGCAAAACTACTATGACTAATGAAAAACCTTCCTGTTTCACCTGAAAATACTCCTAAGTACCCGTCATTCCCACGGAACCTGTCCCCGCAGGATTTAAGCGGGGAGTGGGAATCCAGAACCAGGCCCCGGTCTGGATTCCCGCTTACGCGGGAATGACGTTTTCATGACCCTTTGTGAGCCCTGAGCTGTGAGCGTGCCGGACAGTCGAAGGGCTCATGACGGTGCACCTGAAAATCCCCGTTCAAATCCCCCCTCTCCCCCCTTTAGTAAAGGGGGGAACTGATTTACCCCTTTTATACAGAGAAGAATTACTTTCCCCATTTTACACAGATAGAGAATACTGTCCCCCTTTTAGACAGATAGATAATACTTTCCCCCTTTGAAAAAGGGGGATTAAGGGGGATTTTTATGGCGTTACTGCCCTCATCATTCTTGGATATGCCTCTGATTCAAATACAACATTGCCGCTTTTTCCGGAAGACAGTTCTATCCTTATCTTAATTACAGTCTTTCCGTTCACGCCGAGGAGGCGTTCCACCCTGAATTGTGAAACATTGTCTGTAAGCTTATTATTGGTTATGACATTAGTCCCTGCAGATGGGTTCCAGACGACCTTCCTTTCATATAGTGAACCACTGCTTACATAATATATAAGCGGGTCAACAGGGTCTTCATCAACGGCGCCATCCTCATCATCATCAGCTACACTCCCTTCGTCAACAGAGCCGTCACCATCATCATCCTGTGAACAGACACCAGGACATCCGTCGCTATTCATGTCAGCAATTAATTCTTCATCATAATTGCTGTCGGAATCATTATCGAGGCCATCTCCCTGGGTATCTTCATCAGTGCTCCCATCCTCGTCGTCATCAAGTTTTGCCCCTGCCCCTCCTTCATCAGTATTGCCGTCGCCGTCATCATCAAAACCGGCAAGTCCAGGCTGGCCGTCATTGCCAATGTCGCCGCTACCATCCTCATCTATCCGGCCATCGTTGTCATTGTCAACCATGGCGCTGATTGCAAGGATATCCCGGACTGCATTTGCATTCGTTGGTATAAGGACGACGTCTGTCTCCCGTACAGCGCTTAGCATCCTGTTCATCGCATAATTGGCAGAATCAAGGAGCTCTGATTTGACCCTGTTTTCTCTTGATGACAGAAGGCCGATTGAAAGCAATTCACTTAAACCTGCGGCAATAATGGAGACGATAAGGATAACGATAACAAGTTCAATCAGGGTTACTCCTTTTTCGCTTGAAAATATTCTTTCAAATCCCCCCTTACCCCCCTTTTCCAAAAGGGGGAAGCTGATTTTACCCTTTGAAAAAGACAGATTAAGGGGGACGTTATTAAAATGTATCATATGGATAATCTGCCATTAGTGTATCAAGGGATGTTTCATCAACAGTTACGGTAATCTTTTTCAAATCTGCATCAGGGACGGCATCACCATCCCCGTCATACAAATCCACATAAACATTTCTGTTCACTGTCCTCCCCTGTATGGTGACGGTATCGGATAATGCAGGCACAGGGGTTCCCTGCGGACTGCTTACACTTATGTCACTAAAGTTCATTGCAACAACCTCTTCGAGCCTGCCCTGTGCGTAATAGGCCGAAGCAGCAGCCTTTTCAGCGCTGCTATTTGAACGGGATGCTGATGTATAAGAAATAAACAGAGGGAATACAATGACAGAGATGATAAGGGTTGCTATCAGGACTTCAAGCAGCGTTATTCCAATATTGTTGAGACAAGGATTTTTACTGGACCGATATTCTGCCTGTAACTGATTCAACAGTGATGGTCTTTGACCTTCCCCTGAATAATAATACAACCGTACCTCCCTGAGATGGTGAGCCGTCGGAATGGAATATAATATCGTCACCCATTCCAAACAGCGCCGAAACTATATCCACACCACTGAGCCTCGGAGAAGTATTAAAATTGATAGAAGCGGCTTTCTTATCCAGCTCATTGATTACAGACGCATCCCCTGTTACCACTACCGGAAGGTCTATCGTCCTGGTCTTTGTCCAGTTACTGTTTATTCCTTTGCCTGCGTCAGTAATCCTGGCGCCGTTAAAATATATTGCTATTTCTTCCGCCGTATCGGAATCATACAGACTGTAGGCAAGTTTAATATTCTCACCAGAACCATTAAAGTTATAATCAACGCGATCCACATGTGATGTATCACCTCCGGGGATATTGCCGTACCCATTATTGTCTGCTAATAATACTGTGTCTCCGTTTGACACCCTTATATTTCTTACGCCCCACGTCTCACTCGCAGGGGGATTCTGTTCATTGTCGAACCTCAGAAGATTATTCCCTGATGAGACATAACCTGTTAACAGGGTGCAGGACTCCTGGGCAGGATCAAAGTCAATAATCCTTGAGGTGTTGTTATGCATCGCAAGGTCTCTTCCATATCTGAGCATATTGACTACTTCCTGTACTGCCTCATCGAGCAGCGCCTCATCCATAACACCCTTTACGGATGGTATTGCAACGCTGGCTACAATGCCAAGAATCACTATGACCAGGACAAGCTCTATAAGGGTGAATCCTTTTTCTCCCCTTCTCACACCTTCTCCCTTTTACCAGCCTTCAGATAAGTGTGTACTTCCGGTCCTCCTACCTGCTTGCATAAGTTGAATTGTTTGCAAAGAACTCCCCTGTCTGCTGTACAAACAACCACCCTTTGCTTGCAGTATCATCGGCTGTTGCTGTACCAATAGCAGCTGTCACAATATCCACCTTTATGCCTGTTGACTGTACCTCAGTCGTATTGCTGTTCGGCAGAGGATTCTTTGGAACACTCTTTTTTAAATACGGACCGAACTTATACGTGGTTGAGTCACAAGTATCGGTTGTATTACCGGCTGAATCAGAGCAGTAAATAAGCTGTTTTGCAAAGGCATCCTCAGTGCTTGTATGTGCTACTCCCTTGTGCTGCTTGATAACTCCAGGGTAGACACTGTTATGCTGGTGGTAGTAAAGCTCAATGGCGCTCCTTGCCGTGCTCAGGTCTGAATCAAGGGCTGAAAGCTTTGCATCCTGAGAGGATGACCTCAGCTGTGGTATTACAACTGCAGCAAGTATGGCAAGTATGATTACCACGACAAGCAGTTCAACCAGTGTAAATCCCTTTTTATTGCTCAACCTCTTAAACATTGCATATCCTCCTTTGGTTACGTGTTAAAATCAGTGTATGCTCCTTGTAAGCCTGAAAATAGGGAGTATTAGTGAGATCACAATAACCCCTATAACGCCGCCCATTACAACGAGCAGGACAGGCTCCATTATTGTTGTAATCCTTTTAAGCGTCCTTTCTATATCCTTGTCATAATAATCGGCAAGTCTCGGCATAACCTTATCGAGTGTGCCTGTATCCTCCCCTGTGCTTATCATCTGCTTTACGGTTTCCGGGAAATATGGACTCTCTGAGACAGGCTGAGATATGGTCTTGCCGTCTTCGACGCTCTTCGATATCTTCCCAATCAACTCAGCAAATACCCTGTTTCCGACCACACCGGATGAGATGCAGAGGGAGTCCAGAAGGGGTACATTACCGTTCACGAGGGCGCCCAGTGTCCTCATAAGCCTCGAGACGTACAACTTGATAAAGAACTCTCTTATCACAGGCATCCTCAACCTGACAGTATCCAAATACATGCCCCCCTTCTCGCCTGAGATGAATTTAACTGCCGCATACCACGAAAGGGCAATAAATATGATTATGAAATACCAATATGATACAAGAAATTTGCTTGATGCCATCAGCACTTTGGTGGTCAGCGGAAGGCTGTCATATATCTCATCAAACATGCTGCCGAATTTTGGAAACACATAGACTACTATGAACAAGACAACTGACAACGCAAATACACTCAGGAAGACAGGATAATACATTGCCGCCCTGACTGTAGAAAGAAACTCCTGATTCTTCGTCTCCAGCGATACAATCTGCCCGAGCATCTCTTTGAGAAAACCACCGCTCTCCCCGGCCTTTATCATGCTGATGTAAACTGATGAAAAGACCTCAGGATGCCTGTTCATAGCCTCAGACAACAACCTCCCATCTTCTATATCCCTTACAATTCCCTGCAGTATTATTCTTAATTCACTATTCCTTATCTGTGTACTGATTATATTAATGCTCTTATTTAACGGCGTCCCTGTGGCAAGCATCAGTGAGAGCTGATCCGCAAAAAATATGATTTCTCTTGAGGGCACCCTCCCTGATTTTCTCAGCCTCATTGCAGAGAAGTCCAGGTTCCTGAATATATCCACCGGATGCCGCTGCCTCACTGTGTCCTTGTCTTCTATGGTTGATATTGCCATGTTATATACCTGTACTTACCGCCCGCGTCACCTCTTCAAAGGTGGTTATACGGTCTCTGACCTTGTTTAGCCCCTCCGTCTCCATGTTTGAATGATTCCACTCCCTCAGCCTCTTCCGTATCTCTTCAAGGGAAGGATTGGATAATATCATTGTCTGCAAGGACTCATTTACCTCCAATAACTCATATAACCCGGCACGTCCCTTGTAGCCGGAACCATAACATGCAGGGCATCCCTTACCCTTTGCGATCTGCATGTCCTTTTCCGCCTCAAGGTTATATCTTTCGAGCACCGCAGAAGGGGGATAAATCAGGGTCTTGCATTCCGGGCATATCGTCCTGATAAGCCGCTGTGCAATAACACCCGTCAGGGCTGAAGATATCATGTACGGCTCTATGCCCATATCAAGCAATCTCGTAATCGCACTTGGACTGTCATTGGTATGAAGTGTTGAAAGGACGAGGTGGCCTGTAAGAGATGACTGAATAGCTATCTCTGCCGTCTCCCTGTCCCTTATCTCACCAACCATTATTATATCCGGGTCCTGGCGGAGAGTGTGCCTCAATATAACTGAGAAGGTAAGACCTATGGCATCTCTTACCTGATTCTGATTTATTATCTCCATCTGATATTCAACAGGGTCCTCAATAGTAACTATATTTTTCTCGATTGAATTCAGGAAACTCATGGCTGCATAAAGGGTCGTTGTCTTGCCGCTTCCGGTAGGGCCCGTAACAAGGATGAGTCCATATGGGCGTTTCAGGAGCCTTTTGAAATTTGATAATGTGTCTCCTGAAAAACCGAGCTGATTTAAGTCAAGGATGACATTTTTTTTGTCGAGGATTCGGAGGACAATCTTCTCTCCAAGAATACCAGGCATGGATGAAAACCTTAGATCAACAGACCTGCCCTCGACCATAACCTGTATCCTTCCATCCTGGGGAAGACGCCTCTCAGCAATATCAAGATTGGCCATTACCTTCAGTCTTGAAATTATTGCAGGATAAGCATCCATAGTGTGGGTCATTACCTCATACAGCATGCCGTCAACCCTGTAACGGATACGCAGCTTTGACTTATCCGGTTCAATATGGATATCGCTCGCCTTATCCCTGATGGCACGAAGAATAATATTATTGACGACATTGATGATAGGGCTTCCCTCTTCCGGCTCTTCAATCTTCTGGAAGTCCCTCCCACGCTGAATATCCGGCTGCCTGCTGCCGTCGCCGGATGCAGCACCAAAATCACCAATCTCAATACTGTCCTTGTAGTGCTCTGCAATAGCCTTTTCTATGTCTCCTGAACGGGTAAGTACAGGCTGTACGGCAAGACCTGTGGTCTTTTCGATCTCATCAAAAACAAATATCGCCTGGGGGTCAGACGTAGCCACGATAAGGGTGTCTTTGATCCTGAACATAGGCATAATCTTATAGAGCCTTGCCTTGTCACCTGGTATTACATTTACAATCCTTGGATCCACCAGCCCCTTTCTAAGCCATATATGCGGTATGGACATCTGCCTGCTCAAAACCTGCAGCAGGTCTTCTTCTTTAACATAGCCGAGATCAATTACTGCCTGGCCAAGACGCTTCCCGGTCTTTTTCTGCACATCAAGGGCATTCTTACACTGCTCTTCTGACAGAAGTCCGTTCTCGACAAGCAGTTCTCCAAGTTTTTTTGACCTGGTTCGGTGTGAGGTGATCATAGGAAACTCCGGCCTGCCTTGTCTGCACTTGTGTAGATTTCGAAGATTGAATCGAGTCTGGTCGCAGTGAGTATATCAGTGCACACGGGATTGGGATCCGCCAGTTTTATGCTGCCGCCTTTCTTTCTGACCTCGGCAAGTATGTCAAGAAGGGTTTCTATCCCTTCGCTGTCTATATAGGGAACTGAACGGAAGTTTATAACAAGCTTGTATTCACTTTCCTTAAAACATTCTTCCACGGCCTGCCTCAATTGACTGACCCCTTCATCTGCAACAGGGGTATCAGGCTCAATATAGCTTATGACGCCTATCTTGGTTTTCTTTATTTTCACCTGAAAATGCTCCTGTGTACCCGTCATTCCCGCAGAACCTGTCCCCGCATGATTTAAGCGGGGAGTGGGAATCCAGAACCAGGCCCCGGTCTGGATTCCCGCTTACGCGGGAATGACGTTTTCATGAACCCTGGTGAGCCCTGAGCTGTGAGCTTGTCGAACAGTCGAAGGGCTCATGACGGTTCATCTGAAAACTCAGGCGATTCCTAACCGAGGAGATAGCCTTGTCCCACGGGCAGTACTATTGTGAAGTGACTTCCCTCTCCCTTTTTACTGCTTACCCTTATCTCGCCCTCATGAAGTTCCACTATCTGTCTGGCAATAGAAAGCCCAAGTCCATCCCCCCTGTGTTTCCTGACCATCTCATCAGATGAACGGTAAAATTTTTCAAATATGTGAGTTATGTCATCTTCAGAGATGCCAATGCCGGTATCAATAATATGTATCAGGACATTCTCTGAATCTTCTTCTGCACGCAGCCTTACTGCACCGTTTTCAGGCGTATATTTGATTGCATTGCTTAAGACACTTTCTATAGCAAGCCCAATAAGTTCCTTATCAATGCTTACGGGAGTCAGATCTTCCGGTATCTGAGTCCCTGTAATAATCTTTTTATTACTTTCAGCCACTGCCTTGTTAAAGACATTTTCAATAAAGTCCCTGGTCCTTGTCATAGTCCTTGAAATAACCAGCTCTCCCATCTCTATCTTTGAAAGCCGCAGGACATTGTTAACAAGGACTGACAGTCTTGCCGCCTCTCCTTCAAGATTGCGGAGGAATTCATCTGTAAGCTCTCTGAAATTATTATTGTCATCGTGCAGCCTGGCTGAATAGGATCTTATCAGATTCAAAGGGGTTGTTATCTCCCCGGATAAATACGAAAGAAACTCTACTTTTGCATTGTCCGCCAGCTTATGTGCAGTTACATCCTTGGCAACCAGAAGACTTCCGCCTGTATTGCCATCATCCCTGATAAGCGTCTTAAACGACACCCGCAGGCTGCTTGAACCTGTATTAAGTTCTATGGTTTTTTCCACCAGTTTGTCTGCTGATTCAGTATTCTCAAGGACGAAGGAAAGAATTTCATTATTGTTCTGACACTCTTTGATATGCTTTCCCTTTATGTCACCTCTCTTTAAATTTACAATCTGCTCCATAATGTGGTTAATTGCAAAAACACGGTTGGAAGAATCGAGGAGCATTATCCCGTCATTAAGATTATTCAGTACAGTTTCAATCTTACTGACCTGGTAGTAGAGCAGCTTATTGGTTAGCCTGAGATCTGCAATTATTTCATCGCTTGAGTTTACAGCATCTTTTGCATTGCCTGATGGCAATACTGTGGCCTTTGGTTCCTGGCAACTGGAAGAAAGCATGTCCAGAGTCCTGATAAGCTCTGTGACAGGCCTTACATCTTTTAATGGTTTCAATATACCTGATATTTTCATACAGTCTGTTTCGCCCCCACCCCCTCCCCTCAGAGGAGGGGCGCCGACAGTCTTTTACTCCCTCCACTTGTGGGGGGATAAGAAGAGAGAAAGAAGATAAACTTGTTTCGGCTGAATTTATATCGGTATACTTAAGGTTGGAATTAACCGGTTTTAATCAATGAATTTATCGCTAAGAATTGTATCTATGGCAGTTTCCCTGACTTCCTTTGTTGCCCTGTTCTTTATTTCAACTACTCCACGATTCACACCCTTGTCTCCCACTACTATCTGCCAGGGAATTCCAAGCAGATCAGCATCCTTAAACTTAACACCTGCCCGCTCGTCTCTGTCATCAAGGATTACATCTGTACCCTTTTCTGCCAGTTTATTATAAATTGATAATGCTGCTTCATAAGTCTTCTCTGAACGTACATTCAATGGCAGGACTATGGTGCTGAATGGCGCAATCGCCGGAGGCCAGATAATCCCGTCCTTATCATGGTTCTGCTCTATTGCGGCAGCCATTGTCCTGCCCACGCCGATTCCATAGCATCCCATGATAACTGGACGGGGGTTGCCCTGTACATCAAGATAAGTCGCACCCATTGCCTCACTATATTTAGTCCCGAGCTTAAATGTGTGCCCCACCTCTATCCCCCGGACGATAAAAAGGCGCCCGGCATCACATCTCGGACAACCATCTCCCTCAGCAGCGTTCCGCACGTCTGCAAACTGATCCGGCTTGAAGTCCCGCGATAAATTCACATTTATAAGATGTACGTCCCGCTCATTACCGCCAACAATAAAATTGGACATATCCTGAACTGCTGTGTCAGCAATTACAGGCACCCCTTTGAGGCCTACAGGACCTGAGAAACCTGAAGGAGATCCGGTTGTTTTTTCCACCTCTGATGGTTCAAGCAACTGAACATCCACACAACCAAGCAATCTGGACAATTTTGTACCGTTTAATTCATGGTCGCCCCTGAGGAGTACGGCCACCACCCTGTCATCACCCCTGACAATGAGGGTTTTGACAAGCTGCTGCGTTTTTACCTCTAAGAAGGCTGATACATCCTCGACGCTCTTCTTCCCGGGAGTCAGGCGCCTCTCCATCGGCAGCGGGGTCTTCGCCCCGGATGAACTGGACTGAGAACCCGCAACAAATTCAGAATTGTCCGGGAGATTAATCCTGCTCTCTGCCTTTTCCATGTTTGCTGCGTAGTCACAGGAGTTACAGGATACAACAGCCTCCTCGCCCGTCTCAGCCAATACCATAAACTCATGGGAAAACTGTCCGCCGATAAGGCCTGTATCAGCCTCTACAGGTTTAAAAGTCAGCCCGCAGCGCGTAAATATATTGATATATGCATTGTACATTTTCCTGTATGATTCCTCTGCGCCTGACTGATCTGCATCAAAACTGTAGGCATCCTTCATAATAAACTCTCTTCCCCTCATCAGCCCGAATCTCGGCCTTATCTCATCCCTGAACTTTGACTGAATCTGATAAAGATTCAGAGGAAGCTGCCTGTAAGATTTGACATCATTTCTGACAATGTCAGTTACAACCTCCTCATGGGTAGGTCCAAGACAGAAATCCCTGTCGTGCCTGTCTCTAAGCCTTAGAAGCTCCTTGCCGTATTTTTCCCAGCGGCCGGTCTCCCTCCATAACTCAGCAGGCAGCACCATCGGCATAAAGATCTCCTGCGCCCCTGCCCTGTTCATCTCCTCACGGACTATATTTTCAATCTTTCTTATTACCCTGTAGCCAAGGGGAAGGTAGTTATAGATGCCGGCAGCAAGCTTTCTTATCATGCCTGCCCTCAGCATGAGTCTGTGACTAATAACCTCTGCCTCTCCTGGATCTTCCCTTAGTGTAGGTATCAGGAGTTTCGAGTAGTACATATATCTTCCACCTCTTTGACAAGTGCATCCACAAGTTCATCCTCTCTCAACTTCCTCACTATTTCGCCTCCCCTGAACAGGATTCCGGCACCTTTTCCACCTGCTATCCCGACATCGGATTCCTTTCCTTCACCTATGCCATTTACAATACACCCAAGAATAGATACATTAACCGGAAGGGTTATATAAGAGAGTCTCTTCTCCACTTCAGTCGCAATCTTTTCAAGATTAATCTCCATCCTGCCGCATGTCGGGCAGGAAATAATATTGACCCCCCTGTGTCTCAGATTAAGGGCCTTTAATATTTCATAAGCCACCCTGACCTCTTCAACCGGGTCTGCTGTAAGCGACACCCTTACGGTATCCCCGATGCCCTCTGACAGGAGCATCCCTATACCAATGGCAGACTTTACTGTTCCTGACAAAAGCGGTCCTGCCTCTGAAACACCGATATGCAGAGGATAGTCTGACTTCTCTGAAAAAAGTCTGTATGCATCAAGTGTCATCTGTACACCGGATGCCTTTAACGAAACCTTGATTTCATGAAAATCAAGATCTTCAAGTATTTTTACATGCCTTAACGCCGATTCCACCATAGCTTCAGCAACAGGATGGCCATACTTCTTTATCAGGTCTTCCTCGAGAGAACCGGCATTTACACCTATCCTTATCGGGACACCCCCGGATTTGGCAGCCTGTACAACCTCCCTTATCCTGTCACGGGAGCCGATGTTGCCTGGATTGAGCCTGAGACCATCAACACCGTTGTCAATTGCAGTTAGTGCGAGGCGGTAGTCGAAGTGGATATCAGCAATAAGCGGAATACAAATAGACTTCTTAATATCTGCAAGTGCTGCCGCAGCATCTTTGTCCGGCACTGCAACCCTGATGATTTCACACCCTGTATCCTCAAGCCGTCTTATCTGGGCAACCGTAGAGCTGACATCCCTTGTGTCCGTGTTTGTCATGGATTGGACAACAACAGGAGCCCCGCCGCCAATCAAAACATTCCCAACCCTGATCTGCCTTGTCTTCCTGCGCTTCATCTGAAAATACCCGTTAATTACCACAAAGACACAAAGGACACAAAGAATTATATTTTAGATTCATAATCCAATATTACAGTCATTCCCACGGAACCTGTCCCCGCAGGATTTAAGCGGGGAGCGGGAATGACGCTTTTTTGAACTGTCATCCGATAATTCCTTCGCAAACTACCTGAACACCCTGAGTATATCATTATATGAAACAATAATTATCAGCAGTATCAGCACGGCAAAGCCGACTGTCTGCGCAACCTCCATAGTCTTCCTGCTCAACGGGCTACCCTTGATCTTCTCAATTAAGAGGAATACAACCCATCCTCCATCCAGCACTGGTATTGGGAGAAGATTGAGTATCCCAAGCTGCAGACTCAGAAATGCAAGAAAGGCGATTAGATCGGAAAACCCGGATTGTGCCGCCTCTCCGGTTAGCTTTGCGATCATAATAGGCCCGCCGAGTGTCTCGATAGAGATATTCATTGATACCAGCCTCTTCAATACATCAAACGTCAGCATGGTCAATTCCAGCGCCTTGGACAGCCCATGTTTTATCGAGTCACTGAAACCGAATTTTCTGACTATACTCTCCTGCTGATTCATGATACCGATGATGCCATATCCGGCCGCATTATCCTTTACAGGTGTTACTTTTGCAGTAATCCTGTCATCACCCCTCTTGACTGTAAGGGCAAGCTCCTTTCCTGCACTGGACCTTATGAACAATGAAACCTGGTACCAGTTAAAAACAGGATCGCTGTTAATCTCAACAATGGTATCACCTGCCATAAGACCTGCACGCTCTGCAGGAAACCCCTTGCTCACCTTTCCTATGATTGCAGGCATATCAGGAAGCATCCCTGCAAAACCGCTGCCTCCCCCTCTGACAGCGCCATCACCTTTAAGAAGAACATCATGAACATTGCCTGCTCTATCCACATCAAGTTTTAACCCAAGCTCAGGTTTTGTAGATATTACAGTTGCCACATCTTCCCAATCTGACATGGGCTTTCCGTCAATCCTGACGATACGGTCTCCGGCCATAATACCGGCAACCTGGGCAGGGGAACCTTCTTCAAGCCAGGCAACTACAGGGGCCTTCTCCAGGTATGCAGGCATCTTAATCCCTATCAGATAAACCAGCGGCATTAACAGGAAGGCAATGACAATGTTCATCACAGGCCCCGCAAGCACAACAGAGGCACGGGCGCCTACGCTCTTTGCCGGAAACTCATCAGGGGCCATAGTCGCCTCTTCCAGGTTCTCACCAGCCATCTTTACATATCCGCCAAGCGGGAGCGCTGATATCAGATATTCTGTATCGCCAACCTTCCTGCCGACTATTTTGGGACCAAAACCGAGGGAGAACTTCAACACCCTTATCCCCTTTAACCTTGCCATGATAAAGTGGCCAAACTCATGAACAAATATCAATATTCCAAGACAAATTGTAAATATTATTACTGTATACATTTAATCTCCCTCACTTCACTTAACTAATGTACATGCCCTGCGCTCTGCCTCCTGCCGCGCCCAACCATCAGCTATCAGCACATCCTCAATATTTTTAACTGCTACAACTGAATGACTTAGCATAGTGTCGCCCACGATCCTTTCTATGTCAAGAAATCCGATCCTGCCGTCCAGGAATGCCCGAACAGCAACCTCATTTGATGAATTAAGAACAGCAGGCATAGATCCGCCGGTCCTTATTGCGTCAAATGCGTATGCCAGGCACGGGAACTCCTTAAAATCCGGATTCCCAAAGGTAAGAGTGCCTGTCCTGGCAAGATCAAGTCGCTGCATTACGAGGTCCAACCTCTCGGGATAGCTTAGTGAATAGGCTATCGGGATACGCATGTCCGGTATTCCCATCTGGGATAAGACAGATCCATCCCTGAATTCCACCATAGAATGTATTATGCTCTGCGGATGTATAACCACCTCTATCTGATTAACCGAGACATCAAACAGCCACCGTGCTTCTATAACCTCAAGCCCTTTATTCATCAGTGTTGCAGAATCTATCGTAACCTTTGCTCCCATATTCCAGTTCGGATGTTTCAGTGCATCCTCAATAGTAACCTTTTTCCTTTCATCATATGATGTATTAAGAAAAGGTCCCCCTGATGCCGTTAAAATAATCTTGTGCAGGTCCTCCCGTCTTCCGCATTCCATCACCTGAAATATGGCGCTGTGCTCACTGTCTACAGGCAGTAATTTTACGCCCCTCTCTTCAGCCTCTCCCGTAACAATCTCACCTGCCATGACCATAGTCTCTTTATTTGCAAGGGCTATTGTCTTGCCGGCCTTGATAGCAGATAATGTAGGGATAAGACCGGCTGAGCCTGAGACTGCAGATACGACGATATCAGCATCATCTATAGTAGCGGCCTGTATAAGACCCTCAACGCCTGATAATACCCTGACTTCAAGATCACCACACCTGTCTTTCAGCGCCCTGGCAGCCTGCCTATTGTTTAGAGAGACAATGGAGGGCCTGAAACGCCTGATCTGCGCCTCCAGCTTCTCAATGTTCTCACAGGCAGAAAGGGCTGAGACCCTGAACCTGTCCGGGAACATGGCAATCACATCGAGTGTACTGCAACCTATTGAACCTGTTGAACCGAGAATAGATATATTTTTCATCTGGAATTTTATACGGAAGCCATTGCCGCTTCAGGAACAAAATATATTACATAATAATAAAACAGAGGCAGGGTAAAAATAATACTGTCCACCCTGTCAAGCAGACCGCCGTGAGCCGGCAGCAGTGAGCCTGAATCTTTAACGCCGGCGCTCCTTTTCAGCATAGATTCAGAGAGGTCCCCGATCTGGCTGATGATGCCAAAAACTATTCCCATAAACAGGGTATTATTTATTGTCAGCTCCGGAAGAAACAGCCATCTTGCAAATAATGCCGCCAGAATGCACGAGATGACGCCTCCGATAGCACCCTCTACAGTCTTGCCCGGACTTATGGCAGGAGACAACTTGTGTCTGCCAAGGTTCCTGCCTGTATAATACGCCCCTGTATCTACACCCCAGGTAACAATTAATATAAAAAATACAAGGTTCTGGCCATTTGACAGGCCCCGCAATGGAATCAGATGAGCAAGCGGCCACGCAACATACATTACACCGAATATTATCACAGAAACCGCTGTAACTGAATCGCCAATATTTGCCTTAAAAAATATGAAGCATGTCAGACAGAGAATGACCATCGCAGTCAATGCAACTCCCCTCATCTCAAACAGATGCCTGTCTGCATAAAATGAGAAAAGGAGCATAACGCCGAACAAAAGACCAATTAACGGAAAAATGCTGAATGATTTATAATAGAATTTATAGAACTCATACTGTCCGATCAGTACCAGCAGTGTCAGAAAGAGGAGGAACAGTACGGGGGGGAAATACCTGACAACAGCATATATAAGCGGAATCAGTACTAATGCAGTTAATACTCTCTTTCCTCCCATCAGATCGCCCGGGAAATCCCGCTTTGAACCATGCCAAACCGCCTTTCCCTCTGCTGGTAATCAAGTATTGCCAGAAGAAGATCCTGCCGTCTGAAATCAGGCCATAGCGTCTTTGTAAAATACAGTTCCGTATATGCCATCTGCCAGAGGAGGAAGTTGCTGACACGGGTCTCGCCGCTTGTCCTTATCATAAGGTCGGGGTCCGGCAGGCCTCTGGTGTATAAATAATCTGAAAATGTCCTGCTGGTAATATCCTGAGGCATTAATATGCCTGTTGCCACATCATTTGCAATATTCCTTACAGCTTCAACAATCTCAGACCGTCCGCCATAACTAAGGGCTACATTAAGTGTCATTGCCCCGTTGTCAGCCGTCTCCACCGTCACTTTTCTGAGCCATCTCTGGACTGAATCCGGTAGTTTGTCGGTCTGTCCTATGGTCATAAACCTTATATCATTGTCCATTAAGGTCTTTAATTCCTTCCTTAGAAACTCCTCGAGGAACATCATAAGTGTGCGGACTTCCAGCTCCGGTCTTTTCCAGTTTTCTGCTGAAAATGCATATATCGTTAAAACCTTTACCCCGATCTCACGGCAGCAGGTAACTATATCCCGAACAGACTTAATCCCTTCCCTGTGGCCGGCAAGCCGCAGGAAGCCACGATTGCGGGCCCACCGCCCGTTTCCATCCATAATAATGGCAATATGACGCGGCAGCCTCTCTTTATCCACCAACTCAAGCAACTCCTGATAAGTAAGGCTGCCGGGATCAGAATTATTTTCTTCCCTTCCAAACATATTAATTAACGCCCTTTTCATGAAGAAACCCTAATCCTGAATATTATTATCTTGACAGCGGAAAGTCAAATAATTTGAAAGGATAATTTGAAACGACAATAATTTGAAATGGCAATGAGATGAAGGAAACTGCCTAAACAGCAGCGTGCTCCCGTTCTTCCATATAGGAACTGACAACATGCCGGAAGGCCTCCACAACCTCAGGGTCAAACTGGGTGCCCGAGGACTTTTCTATTTCTTCAAGGGCCTGCCACGGCAACTTGCCTTTGCGGTATGGCCTGTCCGTCACAATGGCATCATATGAATCCGCAACAGCAATTATCCTTGCACCTAACGGGATGTCTGTTTTGGAACTTAAGTTGTCAGCGTCTTTTTTGTTGAAATACTCGTGGTGTGCAAGCACAATAGGCACAGCATCACTAAGGACATTGCCTACCTTGTTCAGGATGTCAGCACCACGCGCAGTATGCGTGTTCATCATCTTCCGTTCGTCCTTTGTCAGGGAGGCGGCCTTTTTGATAAGGTCCATGCTCACGTCAATTTTTCCAACATCATGCAGAAGGGCGGCCACCTTGATATTCTCGCAATCCCCTCTTGTAACGGACATTGCCTTCGCAATATCCATTGCTATATCAGATACCCTGACAGAATGCCCTTTGGTATACCTGTCCACCGATTCAATGTATTTGACAAGTATTTCTACAACTCCTACATATGACTGTTTCAGATCACTGTAACGGGCCTCCTTTTCTTCATACAGACTACCTACAACATAGCTTGACAATATAAGGAAACTTCCCCACGACATGATCTGAAATATCAGATCAAGATCAACTTCTGAGTTGATTGTAAATGTCCGGGGTGAAATCAGGAGGCGCAGGGTCACAATCAGGACAGTCATTACTGAAGAGAGAACAGCCCCTTTTTTCCCTATGTAATAGCCGGCAACAAGTATAGGGATAAAATAGAAATAGAGGAACACGAGCTTGTCAACGACAAACATATCTATGAACAAGAGTGTAATAATTATACTGACAACAAGCAATGGTTCAAAGTATTGCTCGATAAAACTTTTCAGCACCTTCATAACAAGACCTCCGGAGCATGCATCTGCTGATAAAATATATTATTAAAGATTTGTCCTTCAGCATACGAAAATATATCTGCTGACCATCATTGATTCGGTAACCTTCTGACTTAACATGAGGTAAAACTACATGGATGACCTGAGAGGGCATGAAACCTGGCGGATCTTCAGGATAATGAGCGAATTCGTCGAGGGATTTGAAGAACTAAGCAGCGTCAAGCGCGGCGTCTCTATCTTTGGGAGCGCCAGACTATCCAAGACCAATCACTATTATAAGGGTGTAATGAAAATAGCAGAGCTGTTATCTAAAAGAGGCTTCGCTATCATAACAGGCGGCGGACCAGGAATAATGGAGGCTGGGAACAGGGGGGCCAGGAAGGGAACCGGGGTGTCCGTAGGCCTGAACATAGAATTACCTAAGGAGCAGTCCCCAAACAACTACCAGGACAAAAGACTCGACTTCAGATACTTCTTCGCGAGAAAGGTCATGTTTGTGAAACATTCTGTAGGTTATGTGATAACACCCGGCGGTTTCGGCACCCTCGATGAATTTTTTGAAGCCCTGACCCTGATGCAGACAAAGAAGATACGCAAAATCCCCATTGTAATGTACGGCAAGGATTACTGGGAGGGGCTTATCGGCTGGATGCAGAAGACCATGCTCGATAAAGGAACTATTGATAAAGACGACATGGCGCTGTTCCATCTGACAGATGACCCTATAGAGGTTGTGAGGATTATCGAGGAAGGCTATGAAAGTCAGTATGCACCTGTTAAAGGGAACCGCAGAAAAAGGGATTAATTAAATATCCCGTTAAACACACCCCGGACTTCTTTCCTTAATGACTCATATTCCCTGAGAAGACGCGCTGCCCCGCTTATCCTTTTGGAATCCCTGTATTCCATCCTCATCGCCAGAGACTTCAATCTTACTTCTGACCTTGGAAGCAGATGCGAAGGCATATTCTGAACCACACGAAGCCTGCTCTCCAGTGTGCGCAGATAGATATAGGACTTCTTCAGTATTGAATACTGGTCGTTTGGCAGCAGTTTTTCCCTGTAAATTGCCTCAAGAGCCGCCAGAGTGTTTGTCACCCTTATGGACTGATACCCTGCACCATTAGACAACTGCATATACTGAACTATAAATTCTATATCAATTATCCCCCCTTCGCCTGCCTTAATATCAAAGTATTCATTATTTTCCTTTGAGACTTCAGACTCCATCCTGTGACGCATCTTTCTTATTGCAATGCGAAGGTCCTCCTGGCCCCTCCCTGCACCATACAGAACAGAATGTATGACCTCTGTAACTTCACGGCTTATTGATTCATCACCGGCAGTAACTCTTGCCCTTGTAAGTGACTGGAGTTCCCATATATCGGCATGTTCTTCCAAATATGTCCTGAATGCAGCAACAGACTGGGAAAGAGGCCCCTTTGAGCCTGAAGGTCTCAACCTTACATCAATCTTAAAGACACTCCCTTCCCTTGTAATTGAAGTGAGTGCTGACATAGTCTTGCTTGACAGGCTGGTAAAGAACTCATGGTTTGATATTGATTGCCTGCCATCTGTCTCACCGTCACCGGAGTAGAGAAAAACAATATCAAGGTCTGAACCGTAAGTTATCTCCTCCCCTCCAAGTTTCCCCATGCTCAATATGCAAAATCCAGCCTCAGATACATCCCCGTCTGTCCCGGACAAAGGCCGGCCATATACGCGGCGTACTTCTTCACGCGCTATATTCAGTGCACAGACCAGAGATACGTCTGCAAGCCTGGAGAGATATCCCGAGGCATCAGCCTGACTTACATAACCCAGGATGTCTATGTACCCTATCCTTACCTCCTCAGCATTCTTGAATTTCCTCAGCATATCAAGTTTCTCAGCATATGAACCGCATTGTTCTATCAAGTGTGACAATTCTCCCTGCATATCTTCCCTGGACCTTTTTTTCAACATCTCCTCAGGATCGAGGAACATATCAACGATTTCAGGATGTCTTATCACGATCTTTGACAGGTATTCGCTGCTGCTGAATATCCTGATGACAGATTCAACTGCCTGCGGATTCTCTTCAAAAAAGGAGTAAAGGGTTTCCCTTGCCCCAACTGATAATATAAGCGCCTCCAAATTATTAAGGGCAAGGTCCGGATCAGAAGAAGAAGTAATTTTATTAAAGAACAACGGAAAAATTCTGAGAAAGATCTGACTGCTTCTTGGAGTCTGATGACTGAATGCAGCGCCGTCCCGCAATAATATTATATTCCTGTATGCCCTGGCCGGATCCCTGAAATTACACCCGGACAGGATCTGTACGGCCTCATCCTCAGATACTATCCCTCCAATAATCATTTCACATTTGCCCGCCTCAGCCGGCTCTTCCCCCTTCAGGCCTTTCTTTGAAAACAGGTCATCGTATATCTTTCTTACAGACCTGGTGTACGTGTTATAATCCCTGAGCAATTGTTCGGATGCCCTGTTTTTGACCTTATCTTTGTAACCTGTCCTCCTGGCCAGTGTGTTTAATTCAACTGCGCCGTCAGGCATAACATATGTCTGCCGCTCACCGACAAGCTGAATCATGTGCTCTACCCTTCGCATGAATTGGTAAGCTGCTGAAAGAGAAGCCTCCTCTTCGTAGGAGATAAAACCCTTTTGAGCAAGCTTGTGCAGCGCCCTCATGGTATTTCTCTCCCTTATCCATGGCTCTTTTCCGCCATACAGCAGCTGCAGTGCCTGAACGAAAAATTCTATCTCCCTTATACCTCCGTAACCAAGTTTCACGTTACGGGCATCCTTACCCTTGACAGCAATACTCTTGTCAATTTTGACCTTCATGCCGCTGATCTCATCAATAGCCGTAAAATCGAGATATTTTCTGTACACGAATGGCTGGATCATTTTAAGAAACGCCTTTCCGAGTTCCTCATCTCCGGCAACAGGCCTGACCTTCAGGAGGGCCGCCCTCTCCCACGTCTGGCCCCAGGACTCATAATAGACCTCGTAACTTCTCAGAGAAGATGCAAGGTCACCCCTCTCACCCTCAGGCCTAAGCCTTGTGTCTACACGAAAGACAAAACCATCATCAGTAGTCTGCCCTATAACCTGGCTGATCATCTCAGCTAATTTGACAAAATACTGGTGATTGCTCAGAAGTTTTTTCGAGGTTTCTCCCTTTTCTGTAGAATACAGATACATGATGTCTATATCAGAACTGTAATTTAATTCTTCTCCCCCAAGTTTACCCATACCAAGGACAGTAAATGAGCAGCTGACGGTATTGCCATGTTCATCCGTATACTGTGGCTGGCCGTATCTTTTCCCGAGTTCCCTGTTACATGCCTCATATGCCGCCTGGAGTGATACATCTGCGACAACAGATATCTCCCGGGTAATCTCAGACAGCGTCCCATAGCCAAGAAGGTCTCTGAGAGCAATACGCATATATTCCTTTTTTCTGAATCTCCTCAGTATGGTTTTTACTTCTTCAATAGTGTTCTCCGCAGTTATCTGTTTGTGAAGTTCCGCAAGCGCAGCGTCTTTACCGATGATCCTCCTCAGGAAGTTTGGAGCTGACAGCCACCCGATGTATTCCTGTGGCCCTGAAAACAGAAAGTTGCACAGATACTGACTGCTCCCCAAAAGGAGTAAAACAGGAGGTATTACATCGCGGTGAGAAGAGAGAAACATAAACAGCTCATTCTTGTCATCATAAAATGAAGCAAACCGTTCAAGATTATTCAGAGACATGTCCGGATCAGGGGAATCTGCAACAGACTGAAGAATGGAGGGGAGCAACCTGTCAAAAACAGCATGTGACCGAAGGTCCCCGCGCAGCAACTGCAGGTTGACAGCCGCTCTCCGGCTGTCAATGAAACCAAGACCAGCCAGGGTAGAAGACAGGCTCGCCGCATCACCATAATTTTTGATGACTTCTTTAGATACTTTTTTCATTACCTGAGGCAATACCAGGAACGTGTAAGGAATGACTTCAGACAAATAATGTAATATCAGCGTCTGTGGCGTATTCTAAAAATGCCGCCGCACCGCATACCTCTACACCTTTGATCAGATCTTCCTTTTTCACCCCCATGACGTCCATAGTCATCTGACATCCTATAAGCTTTACGCCTGACTCAACGGCAATATCCAGAAGGGCCTCTATTGACGGGACATTAACTTTTGACATCCAGCTCTTCATCATCATTGTGGCCATGGCAGTCATACCGGGCAGTGCTCCGATTATGTTAGGCACAGGAACCGGCATGGCGGGGTTTGCAAGAGAAGGCACCCTGAGATTCCTGTTCTTATTCCTGTTAATAATATCGAGCCCATAAAATGTAAAGAAGATTGAGCACTCGATATCCATTGCAGCAGCTGTAGTTGAAAGTATAAGAGGGGGATAGGCCATGTCAAGCGTTCCTTTGGAGGCAACTATAGCCATCCTCTTTTTTCTCTCAGAAAGGAGCCTTTTTAATTTGTTCTCGACCATTTCTTCTATCATCTGTTTATCCTGATCTGTAATCGGCATTTTCTTCTCCTTTGAGTCTTATTTGATCTTTCTGATAAAAAACCTGAATTGACCATCACCACCGGATGTCTCAAGCAGTTCCTGGCCTGTGTGCCTTGCCCACGCCTCAATATCCCTTACTGAACCCGGATCAGTTGAAATCATCTCCAGTATATCACCAACAGCCATACCTGCCATTGCAGTCTTTGTCTTTAACACCGGAAGCGGACAGGACAACTTGCTGCAATCAAGGGTTTTGGCAGGCATATATTTATTATTGTTCATCAGGCTGTGTCCTTTCTTTATTATATCATTGACCTCTGAAATCTACCATACAATAATCCTGTCATGCTCAATTATGAGCTGACATATTGAAGAATAATCAACTAATTTGTGTGATGAATTGAACCCGCGCGCTTCCACATCGCTGACAGAGGCAAATACATTGCCGGCCTCTCGCAGGCCGGACAGCACTCCATCCTGAATCAGCAGGACTGACACATCGCCTTTAGCACTATCCCGCTCAATCACTTCCTTAGCAAGCCTGTCATCAATCTTTCTGATTATATGAAGTGTTTTCACCCGAAAATACTCCTAAATACCCGTCATTCCCACGGAACCTGTACCCGCAGGATTTTTCACCCGTCATTCCCACGTAAGTGGGAATCCAGAATCTGGCCTCGGTCTGGATTCCCGCTGACGCGGGAATGACGTTTTCATGAACCCTGGTGAGCCTGAGCTGTGAACGTGCCGAACAGTCGAAGGGCTCATGACAGTTCACCCGAAAATCCCCGTTCAAATCCCCCCTCTCCCCCTTTACTACAGGGGGGGATGATTACCCGAAAACGAGCGTTACATCGCTATTTTCTATCAACTCAAGCGCTTCCCCGCGGTTTATCTTTTCCACAGTTCCATCACACTCCGTAATATTCCTCTTCTTCAATGATGCCTCATCTGCAAACACCCTGATGCCGCAGGCGGAAAAGAGCTCCATGCTGTCATTGATGTCAGGTCTCCCTATTATTGCAGGGTCAACCCTTAATGAATTCCACACCCCATTATCAATCAACAAAATACTTACCTTATTGTCATGTACCGTCAATCCTATACTCATGCGAAGGGCTTCAGGCACAGAAATAGTATTAAACGGTGCCGTACGGATTATTATCAGAAGTTTCTTAACCTGCCCTTTCATACAAAGGACACCCCCATCATACGAAACTCAGAAACCTGTCACATTCATTGACCAATTTGGATAGGTCATACTGACTATGAAAACTTACGCCATCAAACAGGTCAGGCTGGTTTAGCCCCCTTATCTCTGCAGTATAGGTACAAAGTGCAATCTTTACGCCCTTTGATATCAGATCGTCAAATACTGCTGATAGTTTCCTGGGGGAATCGTTCACAACCACATTATATACGCCATCCTCCATCAGGAATATACTGACCTCATGCCCCATGGCAGTAAATTCCCCGGCAAGCTTTTTTACTGTGTGCGCATCCTGATGTTCAGGGCTCTTGTGCAGCAGAAATCCTATCTTCATGAGTAATTGCAATTATACACAAAATTGATTATTATGGTATAGGTTTTTGAGAGGTGAGGTGGCAGTCATGAAAGATGTCTTCACAATGATTCTTGCCGGCGGCAGGGGGGAGAGGCTCTATCCCCTGACTGCGGACAGGGCAAAGCCTGCAGTCCCCTTTGGCGGCAAGTACAGGATAATTGATATTACCCTGAGCAATGCAGTAAACTCCGGCCTCAGGAAAATAGGCGTCCTCGTTCAATACAAATCACTTTCCCTTGACAAACATATACGCCGCGGATGGAATATCCTAAGCTCATATCTCGACGAATATATAATCACAATTCCTCCACAGCAACGTGTCAGCCAGGAATGGTACAGGGGAACTGCAGATGCCATCTTCCAGAACCTCTATGTCCTGGAAGCGGACAACCCTGCGCACCTCCTCGTTCTGTCAGGTGATCATATCTATAAAATGGATTACTCCGATATGTACAGGTTCCACATGGAAAAAGGGGCTGATGCAACTATAGCAGTAATAGAGTTTGATACAAAGAGTGCATCAAGCTTTGGGGTACTCGAGGTCAATGAGGACTTTCGTATCGTAGGTTTTGAAGAAAAACCAAAGCAGCCCAAAACAATTCCCGGGAACCCTGATCTGTCGTTATGTTCAATGGGGGTATATCTGTTCAATACTGATATGCTCATACCATTCCTTCAAAGTGACGCAAGGGATGAATCTGCACATGACTTCGGTAAAAATATTATACCGAGCATGATCTCACAAAGCAGGGTCTATGCATATAATTTCAAGGACCTCAATAAGAAAGAGGCAAAGTACTGGCGTGATATCGGCACTATTGATGCATACTGGGAGGCTAATATAGAACTTACCGCAGTTGATCCTGTGTTTAACCTCTATGACCGCAAATGGCCGATCAGGACATATCAGGGACAGCATCCGCCTGCCAAGTTCGTATTCGCCCAGGAGGAAGAAGGCGGCAGGCTCGGTATAGCCCTTGATTCTATAGTATGCGGCGGCTGCATCATAAGCGGCGGACGGGTACAGAACTCCGTCATCTCACCAAATGTAAGAATACATTCATACTCCGACATAAGGGACTCGATCGTTCTCGAAAATGTGGAGATAGGCAGGTACTGTATGATAAAGAGGGCAATAATAGACAAGGATATCAGGATCCCGCCCAAGACAGTCATTGGATACGACCCTGATGAGGACAAAAGGAGATTTCATGTAACTGAATCAGGGATAGTAGTAGTCGGAAAAGAGGGGATACTTGTCTAAAATTCCATAGTAAGACCGACGGTTGCCGTTGAATCAGGGCTTGCATCAGAAATACCTGCGCTAAAACCTGCGTCAATCAGGACACCTTCCATCATCCTGTACCTTGCACCAAGAAGGATTGAAAAAAGATCAGGTTCCTGAGGGTCTTTATTCGTCTCACCACTTACTTCGCCGACAATCCCGATCTCATTGTCTGCAAGATACTCTACAGCAACCTTAAAACTAAAGACATTGTCATAATTATTGCCCCACGATGGCTTGTTTATAAATGTATAGCCAAGGTTCATGTGGGCACTCAATGATTGGGACATCTCCCTCGTGGCAATAAAAAGAAAACCAAAATCCGTCTCGCCGGTGCTTAGTCCTGATTTCAACACCTTGTCATCATTCTCCGGCGTTGGGACTTTAAAGAACGGCTGTATTGTAAGTGAAATAGGATTGCCCTCGCGCCCCTTTAAAAAAAGGAGCCTCGACTTGATTATCATATCACCGACTGTATCAGCATTATCACCGGAATCCGGTCTCCAGAAGACATATGGAACCTCAACGCCTATATCAAGGTTATTGATAATGCCATAATTAACTTCTATATCCAGGTTATAAGACTCGTCTCCGTGCGGCAGGTTTACAGACTTTAACCCTGTCTCAAGCTTTACCCTGTGCACCTTCTCAGGATAAGCGCTTTGTGTTGTCAGTGGACGGTGTGCAAGACAAGGTGATACAAATAACAGGGATAAAATTAAAGCAGAAAATGAAATACACGCGTAATTAATTCTCCCAAATTTCATGACTGTGTCAATAATAGCTGTAAAGTTCAGGCCATGTCAAGTGGCATACAGCCTGTCTTCCATGACAGCAAGCAGGGTCAGCAGTGTCTCAGGATGAATGGCAGAGACAGCGAGGGCATCGTATCTCTGGCATAACACCTTTACCAGTTCTGCCTCACATTTGTCTGCTTTATTAAAAACAAGCAGCTGTGGTATCATATCAATCTCCAGTTTTTTCATTATTGTATCTACAGCCTCTATATGCTGTTCAAATCTTGGACTGCTGATATCCACTACATGAAGGAGGAGGCTGGCGTCTTTGAGTTCGTCCAGTGTTGCCCTGAATGCTCCCAGTAAATCATCAGGGAGTTCTTTGATAAAACCAACTGTATCTGTAATTATAACCTCCCTGTCCCTTGGAAACCTTAGCCTGCGGCTTGACGTGTCAAGCGTTGCGAAAAGGAGGTCCTCTGTCCTGACAGCGCTTTTTGTAAGGGTATTAAGGAGGGTTGATTTTCCGGCATTCGTGTAACCTACAATGGAGACTATCGGTATCCCGCTCGCAACCCTCTTCTCCTTTCTCTGCCTGCGTGCACTGCTTAATTGCTCAAGCTCCTTCTCGAGATGTGCAATCCTGTCCCTTATACGTCTTCTGTCTATCTCCAGTTTCATCTCACCAGGCCCTCTCCCGCCTATTCCTCCGGCAAGTCTGGACAATGCCTTTCCTGTTCCTGTCAGACGGGGGAGGAGATACTTAAGCTGTGCCAGTTCCACCTGAACCTTTCCATCCCGGCTATGGGCATGTCTTGCAAATATGTCGAGTATAAGCTGAGTGCGGTCTATTACACGGACTTCAGTAATATCACCGATGGACTTTACCTGCGTCGGAGAAAGGTCCTGGTCAAAGATTATCAGGTTGGCGCCGTTCTGGAGTGACTTAATGATCAGTTCTTTGATCTTGCCTTCTCCCATAAGATACCTTGGATGCAATTCCTTTGGCCGTTGAATTACGCTGTCAAGCACCCTGACCCCGGCTGTCCTTGCAAGCTCCTTCAGCTCTTCAAGAGAATCTGCCTGGTCACCTTTGTTCTTTAAAGAGACACTGACAACAACCGCCCTGTCCCCCTTGTCAACCTCGATTCCTTCAATGGTTCTGGACAGCCCTCTGTCAATTTCATCAAAGAGATACTCCATGTTCAAATCAAGTTGACTGAACGGGATCACTTCCAACACCTTGTATGCCCTCCCCTCTTCGTTCGGCGGTATAAGATGGGCCATATGGATATTACCGGGAAGACCGTTTCCAGTGACTCCTGCCGCCACCATCAGGTCTAACCTCAACAATGCAAGGTCAGTCAGGTCATCCTGAGACAGGGCTTCATTTTTCAGGTGGGTGTGTATGCACCTCAGGGTGCGGGTATGTTTTTTCCCAAAACCAAATTCAGACAGGTCAGGTATGACAATTTCCCTGTGATCGCCGATGATAACGTGATGTATCACGCCATGCCGGTCAACCGTAACACCGACCTGCCTTTTTATTTCATAAGATACAGATGTGAGGTATCTGGCAAGCTCAGCAGTAATAAGCTCATCCGGCGGTATGCGCCGCCTGTAAATGTTCCTGAGCCTTCTGATCTGATCCGCCTTTAATCCGGATGTGTTGCCGTACAGGGTAGAAATAAGGGAAACCTCCTCAAACCAGTTTATTATTTTTACCCGTCTGCGGTCAAGCTGTTATGTTAAGGCTGTTATGTTAAGGCATACAGAACAACGGTAACCACTATCCCTTTGAAAAGCATAACGCCGGCCTCAAACATCAGTGCAATCCTGTAGTTTCTAATCATTGAGAAATCTCCTTATATGTTTTGTATATTCTATTATATTGCTTTAAAATTAATGGAAGATTAGACGGGGATGTTTATGGCAGACATGGAAGACCCTAAACCGGCCTTTTCTCTGTCAATTATCCTGATAAAGACTTCCACTATACCAGGATCGAACTGCGAACCAGAACACCTCTGAAGCTCTTTAATAGAAGTTTCCACTGAAAGCGCCTTCCTGTAAGGCCTGTCAGTGGTCATGGCATCAAAAGTATCCACTACTGCAAGGATACGGCAGGCAAGCGGTATTGCCTCTCCCTTCAGACCGTCCGGATAACCGGTGCCATCATAGAACTCCTGATGGTGGCGGATAAGCGGCTTAAGCATTTTCAACCTGTCAAGGGGTGATATTATCCTTTCACCAATCTCAGCATGCCTCTTCATTATTTCAAACTCCTCAGGTGTCAGCTTCCCTGGTTTATTCAGGATATGATCAGGTATGCCTATCTTCCCTATATCATGCAGCAGGCATAAATAGACAAGCTCTTCCCTGCCGGACTGAGGCATGTTTATTTCCCTGGCAATCTCCCTCGCATAGTCTATAGCACGCTCGGAGTGGCCATTCGTATAATGGTCTCTTGCATCAAGGGCGCTGCTGAGAGTGGAGACTATCTCATAGAGAGACTGGGGAGATGAATCTGCCGAAAGCATCTTCTTTAATTGTTCCCCAAGGTCAGATACCACCTCCTGGCCATTGTCAAATCTCCTGAGTGTTTTGACTGCGAGGAATGTTTCAAAAAGTTTCTGGTTGCATACATTTATATCCTTTGTTTCCGTACAATCAAAAGAAAAGACCTGATTCCCGCCCCTGTACTTTGCCAGGTACATGGCCTGGTCAGCGAATTGAAGCAGCATAGTCTGGTCATCAGTATGATAGAAAAGGGTCGAAAGGCCGAGGCTGATTGAGACTCCGCGGCTGTCGTCCTTAAACTTTTCTCTGACCTTGCTTAAAATCCTGTTAGCTACCAACATCCCCCTGTCATGTGATGCATCAGGAAGCAGACATATGAATTCATCCCCGCCATAGCGCCCAAGTATGTCTATTGACCTTGTGTTGTCCTTGAGGCATTGCGCTATCTCTCTGAGAATATGGTCACCCTGATAATGGCCATATACGTCATTGGCAGACTTAAAGTTGTCCACGTCTATCATAATTATTGAAATAGCCTTTTGGGTCCTCTGGGAACTCAGCACCTCTTCATGATACCGTTCCAGAAATGCCCTGTGGTTAAAGAGTCTTGTCAGTCCGTCTGTGGAGGCCTGCATCTTTACCTCTTCAAAGAGCTGTGCATTTTTGATGGCATTGGCCGATGTATTGGCTATAATCTGGCAAAATCTTATTTCTTCCTGTGTGAATATCCGCTTTTCCCTGACCACTTTAAGGAGGAGAGTGCCAATGACCTCAGACTGATACGAAATAGGAATAACAAGCAGAGATTTAATATCTGCCTGATTAAGAGTATTTCTCACATCATTCATTATCACATCATCATCAATATCGTTTATGATTACTGTCTCCCTGGTTTCCAATGCCTTTCTTATCTCAGGGTACTTGATTAGATCTATCTGCAGCTGGCTGACTTCAGGCACATCATGAGAGGCCACGACATATCCATGTTCCTTTTTCCGGTCAACGAGGATTATTGAACACCTGTCAGCCTCAATATAGAGGCCCACGCGGTTTACCATAGTCCTCAGAACCTCATTTATATCAAGTGAAGATGAAACGCTCTGCGTTATTTCAAGTATAAGTTCGAGTTCCCTCTTACTCTGCCACAGGTAATTGAAATTTAGCAGAAGGTAGCGAAACTGGTGATAAAAAGGATTCAGGATTGAGGATATTATTGTCTTTTCCAATGTCGTAAAGTTAAGATTGAAAGACCTTAAGAGCCTTTTAGAGACAAAACTATTATTCGGCGTCAAAAAAAAAGTCTTGACATAATAATATTAATTGGTATTATTATCATAATTCCTATCGGAATAGTAGGATTTAAATTATGAGGTTTTCAGTAAAAAGCGAATATGCAGTTACCGCAGTCCTGGATGTTGCAGGCCATTCAGATAAGGGGCCGGTACATGTAAGATCAATTGCCGGCCGCCACGCCATCCCTGTAAGATTTCTCGAACAGGTTATGGCATCATTGAAAAAAGCAGGCATTGTAGATAGTATCAGGGGTGCTCAGGGTGGGTATGTGCTTGCCAGGGATCCCAGGGCCATAAATATTGCCCAGATTATTGAGGCAATCGAAGGGCCAATTACCCCTGTTGATTCTATGGCAGATTCTGCAGAATCCATGGGGGCGCGCATGAATGGACACGTTGTACGGGATGTATGGGATGATGTAAAACGCGCAATATCCAATGTGTTAAATGGCGTAACCATAGAAGACCTGAACAGAAAAGTAAGGGAAAAAGATGTTTCTGTTATGTACCACATATAACAAGGAGGAGTTATCACTATGGAAAAAAATGTAATTGAAACGGACGTTCTCATAATTGGTGGGGGGACATCAGGGTGTCTCGCTGCAGTTGAGCTTAAAGAGCTTTATCCAAATCTTAATGTAACAATCATGGAAAAGGCTCACATAGACCGGAGCGGATGCCTTGCAGGAGGTATGAATGCAATCAATGCATATCTTAATCCTGGTGAGACCCCTGAAAGCTTCACAAAGTATGTCAGATTCGATTCATGCGGCATCGTCAGGGAAGACCTTGTCCTCAGCATGTCTGAATTGTTTGAATACTGCGTAAAGAAGGTGGAGAAGTGGGGACTCCCTATACTCTGCGATGAAAATGGCAACTACGTCCCGCGCGGAAGGTGGAATATCAAGATAAACGGCGAATCCCTGAAACCCATTATTGCAAAGGCAGCAAAAAATGCCGGTGCAAAGGTCTTAAACTGGGTAACGGCAACCAACTTTCTCATGAGCGACGGCAGGGTAGCCGGTGCCATGGGATTCAGCATAAGAAACGGAAACTTCTTTATTGTAAAGGCAAAGGCAACTATTATAGCCACAGGCGGAGCCGCAGGCATATATAAACCGAATAACGCCCACGATGCACAGCACAAGACCTGGTACTGCCCGTATAACACAGGAGCAGGATATGCAATGGGTATACGGGCCGGGGCTGAGATGACCAGCTTTGAGATGAGATATATCGGGCTCAGGGTTAAAGACACTATAGCGCCGACGGGCACCATTGCGCTCGGCGTAGGGGCTCCCCAGATCAATTCAAAGGGGGAGAAGTTCATGGCAGCAAAATATGCTCATATCGGAGGAGACGGGGCGCCTACACCCTACCGGTCGCACGGCCCGCTCCAGGAGATAAAAGAAGGGCGCGGTCCTGTCTACCTCGATACAAGACATATTACATCTCAACAGGCACGGGATCTGAAATCAGCCTTTCTCGACATGTATCCATCAATGGTACTCTACTGGGCAGCCAATGAGATAGACCCATCCAAAGAGGCAGTGGAGGTGCAAACCACGGAGCCATACATAGTCGGAGGACATACCCAGTCAGGGTACTGGGTTGATGTTAACCGTAAGACGAGTATAGATGGCCTTTACGCAGCAGGTGACGTTTCAGGCGGTGCACCATATAAGTTTGTAAGCGGCTGCTGGGCAGAAGGCGTAATAGCAGCAAGGGCTGCGGCCGAATACGTACAGAAGACAGCACATGCACAAATTCCTGATGAGGTCATTAATACTGAACAGGAAAGAGTTTTCAGCCCCCTGATGAATCATACACATAAGAAAGACGGGATAAAACATTATGATATGGAGGTCAGGATACAAAAGGTTATGGAGGAATACGCAGGAGGTGCGGCTACTTTCTATGAGGTCAATGAAGAACGGCTTCAGGTGGCAAGAAGGCGCCTTTCAACACTACCCGAGCAGTTCCACTACCTGCTTGCAGAAGACCTGCATGACCTTATGAAGGCCCACGAGGTTATTGACAGGGTATATGTGGCACAGGTGCTTGTAGAGCATATGATGTACCGCAAAGAAACAAGGTGGCCGGGTTACTGCACGAGGACAGATTATACAGAGCCTGATGATGCAAACTGGCTTAAGTTTGTAAATTCGAGGAGAGATCCTGCAACCGGAAACATTGAAATGTTAACAAGGCCATATGAACAGATTGTGCCCGGAGACAGGTATAAACCAAGGTAAAACCGGGAAGGGTTCAGGGAGTCAAGGGTTCAATAAAACACCCGCCCCCCTGAACCTCCCTAAAATTCAGGAGGAAGAATAATGCCGGTAATAATACATACAGACAAATGTGACGGATGCCATGGATCAGCCAACCCGCCATGCGTCAGGATGTGCCCTGGGGACCTTTTAATGAAAGACCCCAAGACAGGAAAGATACTGATGAGAAATGCATCGGACTGCTGGGACTGCCTTCCATGCGTCAAGGCCTGCCCTCAGGAGGCAATTGAATTCAGGCTGTCATATCAGTTAGGATTTCAGACAGCAAGGCTGCTGCCACACATACATAATACAAGGGACTTTATTACGTGGGAGCTTATTGACACAAAGGGCGTTGTTGACAAGTTTACCATCAGGACCAAGATACTCCCGATCGAACTTGACGAAAGCATCGAGGGTGTAACTCCTGCTGAGTACTCTATATAGACTAAATTTACCGATGAAAAATCCCACTTAGTCCCCCTTTACAAAGGGGGAAATCAGTTCCCCCCTTTAGTAAAGGGGGGAGAGGGGGGCTTTGAATGGAGATTCCAGGATGAATGACACTGAAGAAAAGACAACACAGGTTCCACAGCACATACTCGATGAAATATCTACATTCGAGGCCGAGATAGGCCGTTTGAGACGCAGGGAGATGCCTGAAGAGAAATTCAAGAAATTCAGGCTGCAAAACGGCATCTATGGTCAGCGGCAGAAGGATGATTTCATGGTCAGGGTCAAGGTGCCTCAGGGCGTACTCAATCCTGAACAGTTAAGATTATTAGCGGATACCGGTGATACGTTCTCAAATGGAATCGCACACGCCACATCCCGTCAGGATATACAATTTCATTTTGTCAAACTCGAAAATGTCCCCACGATTATGAGGTCGCTTGCGGAAGCCGGACTGACCACGAGGGAGGCCTGCGGCAATACGATCAGGAATGTCACGGCATGCTATCTTTCAGGCATTTGTCCGGATGAGGTCTTTGATGTATCCTCCTATGCAAGGCTCACAACAGACTACTTCCTTAGAAACCCTGTATGCCAGAGCCTGCCGAGAAAATTCAAGATATCATTCTCCGGTTGCAGTAAGGATTGCTCATTAGCCCCTATTAATGATATCGGCGCAATGGCGGTAGAAAAAGATATTGACGGAACAGTTCAGCGCGGGTTTAAGATCTATATTGCAGGCGGACTTGGCCCTCATCCGAGGATAGCTCAGCTTCTTGAAGAATTTGTTTCTGTGGATGACCTGCTCCCTTTATCTGAAGCCGTATTGAGGGTATTCGATCAGTATGGAGAGCGGAAAAACAGGAACAGGGCAAGGATGAAGTTTCTTCTTGAAAAGATCGGTTTTGATGAGCTCAAACGACGGATAGTGGAAGAGTTCAAAACAGTAAAGGCTTCCGGAAAATGGTCCTATACCCTTCCTCCGGAAGATACCCCTGACAGTCTGTCCGGGACAGGTGTATCGAGGGAACAACGGCTTGTACCATTTGAGTACACTGAGACACCTGGAAATGGCGACCCTTATTTTCACAGATGGCGTGCCACAAACGTGATACCTCAGAAACAGACCGGTTATTGCATTGTTCATATCATGCTTCCGCTTGGAGATATCACTACGGAACAGTTGAGAACGCTCGCAGGCATCACGGCAAAATATTCAAACGGGAGGATACGGGTAACCCATCAGCAGAACCTGCTTATGAGGTGGGTCAGAAATGAATGCCTCTATGCCCTGTACAAGGAATTGAAGATAGGTGAATTGGCACAGTCCGGAGTTGGGAGGATGATGGATATTCAAAGCTGCCCGGGTGCTGAGACATGTAATCTGGGTCTCACATCATCGAGACAACTGGCCATGGCAATCGGACATGAACTTTCCACCAGGGATGACGCAGAGGTGGAAAGTGTCAAAATAAAGGTCAGCGGATGCCCTAATTCCTGCGGTCACCATCATATCGCTGATATTGGGTTTCATGGCGTTGCAAAGAAGGTTGAAGGCCGTCTTGTACCTCATTATCAGCTTCATATAGGCGGCGGGGTAGGGAACGGGCGTGCAGTCATCGGGGATTCTGACATAAAACTCCCGGCCCGCAATATACCTTCAGCCGTATCACAACTCGTATCCGTTTATCAGAGGGACCGTCTTGACAGTGAACAGTTCTATCAGTTTGTTGAACGGGTTGGAGTAGATTTCATACATAATGTACTCGATAAATATATCTCTATACCTTCATTTGCTGAATCACCTGAGAAATATTCAGACTGGGGATCAAACTCAGAGTTTGCAGTAAAACTTGGCGCAGGAGAATGTGCCGGCGGCGTGGTAGATATGATAGAGGACTTTCTTGCAGCGGGCAACCGTGAGGCATACAAGGCAGCAATGCTGTTTGATGCCGGTGAATACGAAAAGGCCGCTGAGTGGATCAGCCGCTCTGTTTTATCGGTTGCCCGGGGGATGCTGGTCCCTTTTGGCATTGATACTGAGGTGGAGAGCGAGATCATCAGGGAATTTCAGGACAAGATAATAGATAAGTGCATCGTATCTGACAGGCTTGAGCCGCTTTATAAAGACTTCGGGAAATATGCTTCAGGCGACAGGTTAGGTAATTATATCGAGCTTGCCAAGCTGCTTGCATCGGAATCCCAGGAGGCCTATCATCAGCTTGACGCAGGCTTTAGATTCAGGAAAAGAGATAAGGAAAACAGAACAGAGGAGGTAAAAAAAGAAATGGAGAGAAAAATTGACGAGTTCCTGGACCTTAAGGGTGTTGCATGCCCCTATAACTTTGTGAAGACAAAGTTAAAACTGGAAGAGATGGACGCAGGTCAGGTCCTGCAGATTATCATAGACGAGGGAGAACCGTATAAAAACGTCCCACGGAGCGTGCTTAATGAAGGCCATAAGATTCTTGAGGAAGAAAAGGTTGAGGACAAACATTACAGGATTGTGATTGAAAAGGCGTAAAAACAACAAGGGCTCGAGGGGCACTATCTTTTAACAAGGAGGAACATAATGCTTGAATCCATACCACACGGCGGTAAACTGATCAACCGCATTCTAAGAGGCAAAGACAGGGAAATGGCGGAACTGAAAGCAAAGGAACTCAGAAAGATCCCTCTTACGTCAAGAGAGATTTCAGATCTTGAAATGATAGCAACGGGGGCCATGAGTCCGCTTGAGGGATTCATGTGCAAGGATGACTATCACTCGGTCGTTGATACAATGCGGCTGACAAACGGCCTTCCCTGGTCCCTGCCTGTCACACTTGCTGTTTCGCAGGAGACAGCAGACGCCCTCTCGCTTAAAGAAGATGTGGCTTTAGTGGACGGACACGGTCACGCACTTGCCATCCTGACAGTAGAAGATATCTTTAATCATGACAAGGAAAAAGAGGCCATCGAGGTCTATAAGACCGACAGCGTGGAACATCCTGGCGTCAAGTATGTATATGAAGCCGGACCGGTCCTTGTTGGAGGAAAGATCGCCCTGTTTCAGAGACCAAGGCACGAAGACTTCCTGCAGTATCGCCTTGATCCTGAAGACACCAGAAAAAAATTCCAGGAAAAGGGATGGAAACGGGTCGTCGGCTTCCAGACGAGGAACCCCATACACCGCGCTCATGAGTACATCCAGAAGTCAGCTCTTGAAATTGTTGACGGGCTGATGGTTCATCCCCTCGTCGGGGCCACCAAGGGAGATGATGTCCCGGCTTCTGTACGTATGCTTTGTTACGAGGCCCTGTTTCAGAACTACTATCCCAAGGACAGGACTATGCTTGCCGTATTTCCAGCTGCAATGCGCTATGCAGGACCAAGAGAGGCAATATTCCATGCACTATGCCGGAAGAACTACGGGTGCACTCACTTTATAGTCGGGAGAGACCATGCAGGTGTCGGAAACTATTATGGCACTTTTGATGCTCACTATATATTCGATGAGTTCGAGCCTGGTGAACTGGGAATAACTCCCCTGCGGTTTGACCACACATTCTATTGCAAACGCTGCACAAGTATGGCATCATACAAAACCTGTCCGCATGACTCAGGCGACCATGTTACACTCTCCGGGACAAAGGTTCGCGAAATGCTGAGAAACGGCATCAAACCGCCTGCAGAGTTTTCAAGGCCTGAAGTTGCGAGCATCCTGATTGAGGCCATGTCGGCCAGGAAAGAGTAGGCTTGAAGCTACATAAGGGAGAATTTTGAGGTGAACATGAGCCCTTCGACAAGCTCAGGCTCACAAAGGCAGATGAAAATCCCCCTTAGTCCCCCTTTTCCAAAGGGGGAAATTAGTTCCCCCCTTTGGAAAAGGGGGGAGAGGGGGGATTTGAACGGAGAATTTCAGGTGAACTGTCATGAGCCCTTCGACTGTTCGGCACGCTCACAGCTCAGGCTCACCAGGGTTCATGAAAACGTCATTCCCGCGTAAGCGGGAATCCAGACCGAGGCCAGATTCTGGATTCCCACTTACGTGGGAATGACGGGTGAAAAAAAATCCTGCGGGTACGGGTTCCGTGGGAATGACGGGTATTTAGGAGTATTTTCGGGTGAACTGTCATGAGCCCTTCGACTGTTCGGCACGCTCACAGCTCAGGCTCACCAGGGTTCATGAAAACGTCATTCCCGCGTAAGCGGGAATCCAGACCGA
>JADZCV010000011.1 GCA_020851375.1 Nitrospirota bacterium
AGCGTAAGCGGGAATCCAGACCGGGGCCTGATTCTGGATTCCCACTTGCGTGGGAATGACGGGTGAATAGGAGCATTTTCAGATGAAAAAAGACAATTGCATAGTAATTGGCATAGATCTGGGCGGCTCTGCCATTCGCCTCTCCACTGTTACCTCGCGCGGTAAAATCAGGTATTCAAGACGGGTGGACATTTCCGGACGTCGTGAGAAGAGGTACATACTTTCCTCCATCATAGAGAACATAACAGAACTGACTGTCATTGAAAAGCATGCCGGCAACAGGATATGTGCAGTAGGAATTGGCTCACCGGGAATAATTGACCTGGGCAAGGGGGTAGTAATCACCTCTCCAAATTTCACGGACTGGAAGGGGGTACGGTTAAAGTCAATCCTTGAAAATGCAGTCAATCTTCCTGTTGTGCTTGACAATGATGCAAACGCCGCTGCCTACGGTGAAAAATGGAAGGGCGCCGGACGCAGGGCAGACAGTCTTGTCTGCCTGACTATGGGCACAGGAATCGGGGGCGGCATTATTCTCAATGGCGAGGTATGGCATGGAGCGGATGGCATGGCAGGAGAAATAGGCCATATGACTGTAGACCCATCAGGCCCCCGCTGTAATTGCGGCAACTACGGCTGTCTCGAGGCGTATTCTTCAGCCACAGGTATGATACGCAGTGCAGTCGGGTCAATTAAACTGGGAAAAAGGTCATCCCTGAGGAGGCTGTCTTCCGGCAGGAGTGGCAATATAACGTCTAAGATGATCTATGACGCTGCCTTGACCGGCGACAGGCTCTCAATCAACATTCTCAACGATGCCGGGAAATATCTCGGTATCGCCATGGCCGGACTGATCAATATCCTGAATCCGGAAATGATAGTCCTGACCGGTGCTGTAACAGGGGCGTGGGATTTCTTTATGCCGGCTGCAATGATGGAAATGAGGAAAAGGGCGTATGAAGTCCTTACAGACAGGACAAAAATAGTACGAGGAAGGCTGGCAGATACTGCCGGCATAGTCGGCGCAGCCGGGCTGGCAATCAAACAGCTATGAAAAAATATATATCGCTGTTCCATATAAACTGGCAAAACTCACTGCAGTACAGGTTTTCGCTTGTAGTATACATTGGAGGCTATTCCATCTACATATGCGTTCTGTTATATCTCTGGTCTGCCATTTACAGCGAAGGTCAGTCAGTCGGAAATTATACATTATCACAACTGATGACCTACTACATTCTTCAGCTCATGATTAATTCCATTATCTTCTCCTATGTAAGCTGGGATGTCATTGACAATATAAAAACAGGTAATTTTTCAAATTTTCTGACAAAACCTCTTGATTACTATGTCTACTGGTTCACCATAAACATATCGGGCAAGATGCTTGAGGCTGTATTCATCATTATCACAGCCGGAATCGTATCCATTTTTGTAAGCGATTATATATCATTCCCCCATAATCCGGTTACACTTGCCTATTTCATCATTTCAATAATCCTGGGTATCATCCTTGCCTTTGAGATGGATTTCTGTATTGGTATGCTGACCTTCTGGCTTACACAGGTGAGGACATTTAAATACATGCTTCAGACAATGATACTCTTTTTTGCAGGGGCAATGCTTCCACTTGACCTGTTTCCGCCATTTCTTACAAAAACAGCAGAATTACTCCCTTTCCGGTACCTTGTGTACTTCCCTATCAGCATATACCTCGGTACGGTTGAGGATCTCCTCCCCTCTTTCGCCATGCTGCTCCTGTGGATTATACTGTTCTTCGTCCTGTCCCGCATACTGCTGTTCAGGGGGATAAAAAGATATGAGGCTGTCGGAGCCTGAATGATCAGGATACTTGCCCGCTATATGCGGCTCTATAAGGCATTCTTTGTCCAGTGTCTGAAGGAAGATATGATCTACAGGTCTAACTTCCTTACACTGGTTATCATGGACATAGGCTTCGTATGCGTAAGCATAATCCTGTTCAGCATTATCTACGGTCATGTTAATACCATCGCCGGGTGGACATTCCATCAGTCCGTAATCCTGATAGGCACAGTCGGCATCGTGAGAGAGATGGCATATCTGACTTTCAGGCGTGGTTTTCTTGAGCTTGGTAACCACATACGCACAGGGACATTCGATATGTTTATGACAAGACCAATTGCATCCGGCATCCATCTCGGCATGAGACATCTGTCCATATCAGAAAGTCTCGGGGAAGGGATGATGGGCGTAGTCCTCGTCATATACGGATTCATTCATCTCGATACCTGGAGCTGGTTTATATTTCCCCTGTATTTATTATTTGTACTTAACTCACTGATGATTTATTACGGCTTCAGCCTTATAATTAACAGTATAGTGTTCTGGGTGGTCAAGTCGCAGGAGTTAAATACAGTCGTATATTTTTTTATGGAAACATCACGGTATCCCGGAGATATCTACAGGGGCATTGGCAAGGTGATATTCACCTTTATAATTCCAATTGGAATTATAGCAACGGTTCCGGCATCAGCGCTGACTGGTCGCCTGAGCCCTGCCTTCGCCATCCTGTCTCTTTTCATAGGACTGTCTTTCCTGGCAACAGGACTGCTGGTCTGGAAGAAGAGCATCGAACACTATTCATCGGCAAGCGGGTAAAATGCAAAATTCGATACTTGTAAGAAACCTGCATAAATCCTACGACTACTTCAGGAAAGAGGCAGGTCTAAGGGGTTCTCTAAAGAGCCTGTTCTGGCGGGAAAAACTTTTTAATGAGGCATTAAAGGGGATATCCTTTGATATCAGCAAAGGTGAGCTGGTCGGTTTTCTGGGCCCGAATGGCGCCGGAAAGACGACTACACTCAAGATATTATCAGGCATACTCTACCCTACCAGCGGGGAGGTCTCAGTACTCGGCCACGTACCCTCGAAACGGGATCCGGCGTATCAAAAACAGTTCTCAATCGTAATGGGGCAGAAGAATCAGCTCTGGTGGGACCTTCCTGCACAGGAGTCTTTTACCCTGAACAGGGAGATATATGAGATTGACGAAAAACTCTACAGACAAAATCTTTCAGAACTTACAGAGTTATTTGACATAGGGGATCTGATTGATGTACCTGTAAGAAAATTATCCATGGGTCAGAGGATGAAGTGCGAGCTTGTGGCGGCCCTGCTCCACTCCCCAAAGGTCCTGTTCCTTGATGAACCTACCATTGGGCTTGATATTATCTCTCAGGACAAGATAATCAATTATATTGAAGAGTACAACAGATTAAAGCATACTACCGTCCTCCTTACAAGCCATTACATGCGGGATGTGGAGAGGCTCTGCAAAAGGGTTATCGTAATCAATCACGGAGCAATCATTTATGACGGTTCTGTTGAAGATCTTATGGCTGCATATGCTGACCACAAGATAATAAGGCTCCGGTTCTCATCGGAATTTGAAGGAGACGGACTCGGGAAGTACGGGGAAGTCCTTGAAAGGGACCGGCTGAGCGCAGTGTTGAAAACAGAGAGGAAAACCATAGCATCAGCCACTTCAAGAATTCTGAATGACCTGCCTGTAGATGACCTTTCAGTTGAAGATGTTGAAATCGAAGATGTCATAAAGAAGATTTTTGCAGGATGAGGAACCGGAAAATCAATCCTGACAAACGATCATGAGCCAGGGCTCACAAATATAGTTAAAACGTCATTCCCGCGCAAGCGGGAATCCAGACCGGGGCCAGATTCTGGATTCCCACTCCCCGCTTAAATCATGCTGGGACAGGTTCCGTGGGAATGACGGGTATAAAGGGATTTTCGAGTGAACCGTCATGAACCCTTCGACTGTTCGGCACGCTCACAGCTCAGGGCTCACAAAGGCAGATGAAAATCCCCCTTAGTCCCCCTTTATAAAGGGGGAAATCAGTTCCCACTCCTTACAAAAGGGGAAATCAGTTCCCACTCCTTACAAAAGGGGAAATCAGTTCCCACACTGTACAAAAGGGGAAAGTCATTCTTCTCTGTATAAAAGAGGGAAATCAGCTCCCCCCTTTATTAAAGGGGGGAGAGGGGGGATTTGAACGGGGATTTTCGGATGAAATGCTTGACAATAATCAGGCTATTCATTTAATATGGCGTACATAACCTGAAGCTCAGCAAGGATGGCCTGGTAACAGAAAGAAGAGTGATCATATAATATAGCAGAATTTGAGCTCAAAACAGGTCATATGCAAGGAAGGTAAATTGATTTGAGTTGAGTCGTACTTATTCGTACGCCGAAACTCAAATCATCTTACCTGACGACGCATATGGCCTGTCTTCAGCTCAAATTCCGTGGGCTCTTAGCTCAGTCGGTAGAGCAGAGGCCTGAAAAGCCTCGTGTCCGCAGTTCAATTCTGCGAGAGCCCACCAAACAAATCGTTTAAGCCGCAATGGCTTCATTTTTTCTTTGCACTATCACCTCAAAAATGCTATTATTTCCCGTTTGTCGAAAGGCCATTCATATAAATGAATTCGCGATATAAGAAACTGTATCTTGTAGTCCTGCTGATTATTTCCATATATCTTCCATTACCCAAGTTAAGTAATGCAGAAGTTGAATCCAGTATAAAACAGATTGACGTAACCGGCAACAGACGCATTGAGACTTCAACGATCATTTCGAAGATCAGCTTAAAGACAGGTGACACCTTGTCAGCAGGTGTGATACGGGAGGAGATACAACGCCTCTATGGAACGGATTTCTTTGATGACATACGTGTTGTGTCTGATAAATCAGACGACGGTGTAACCCTGACTTTTATTGTCAAAGAAAGACCCATCCTCCGGGAAGTACTTTATGACGGAAACGAGAAAATCACGACCGACAAGTTAAGGGAAAAGGTGACGTTCATCACCGGTGTCCCAGTCAGTCAAAAGCAGATAAAAGAAAATGTTGAGAGGCTCAGAGAACTTTACAGGGAAGATGGTTATTATGAAGCGACTATTATACCTGTTGTCAGCAGGTCAGCAGACGATTCGGTATCCGTATCATTCTTTATCAAAGAGGGGAAAAAAATAAAGATAAGGGAGATACGCGTAACAGGCACAGTCAGGATATCCGAATCAAGCCTGCTTAAAATAATAAATACGAAACGTTACAAGGCACTCACATCGTGGATTACTGATTCAGGCATCTTCAAGGAGGTTGAGGCACAAAATGACGTGGACAGGATTCGTGATTACTATCTTGACCACGGATATGTTTATATACAGGTCAGCGGGCCTGAGATGGAGATAATAGAGGGCGGACAATGGATGCGGCTTAATTTCCATGTTACAGAGGGAGAGCAGTTCCGTATCAGGAACATTGATTTCAGTGGCAATGACATATTTAAAGGAGATGAAATAAAACAAAAGATACGGCTGCGCAACGGTATGATATTCAGCAGGAAAACACTTCGTGACGATATGGGATTGATTACGGACATGTATGGTGAAAAGGGATATGCTTTTGCAAACGTACTTCCTGACATAAGACCTGATGATCCTTCAAAAGTGATTGACATAACCTTCAACATTGATAAGGGAGAAAAGATCACAGTGCGCAGGATAAATATCAGCGGCAACGAAAAGACCCGGGACAAGGTAATACGCAGGGAAGTAAGGTTAAGTGAACAGGGTTATCTTGATACCAGTTCGCTCAAAAGGAGTTTTCAACGCCTCAATAATCTGAACTTTTTTGAGAATGTTGAGATAGTTCCTGATACCGTCAGCAGGGACATGGTTGATCTTAATATCAGGGTCAGGGAAAAGCCTACCGGTGCGTTCAGCATGGGAGGCGGATACAGTTCCGTATACGGGCTTGTCGGGATGCTGGACGTGACCGAAGGCAACCTCTTTGGAAGAGGAGAACTCCTTAAGTTAAAAGGAGAGTTTGGAGAACTCAGGACCAGCTATGACATTACGTTTAAAGAACCATGGTTTATGGACAGGCCTACGTCTGTGACTGTAAATATGTTCGATACGGTCAGGACGTTTGATGCCTATAATGTAAACAGCAGGGGTGGAAATATCGGATTAGGGAGATCATTCGGCGAATACTGGAGCGGCGGCATAACATACGGAATACAGAACATCACAGTCGGCGGAGAGCCGCCGGCCGGATTAGAGAAAGGAACGACGACAACCGGAAGCCTGATAACATCGGTTACAAGGGACACCAGGGATAACTACTGGGACCCCCGTTCAGGAAACAGGCATAACCTCTCTCTTGAGTATGCAGACTCATTTCTGGGAGGTGACAATATCTTTGCAAAATATATCCTCGATACAACGTGGTATTATCCCATGATATTTGATACTGCCATCATGTTCCATGGCAGATACGGAGAGGGAAAGGGATTCAGGGGTGACGACCTCCCTGCGAATGAAAAGTTCTACGTAGGCGGGATATATACAGTCAGGGGGTTCGATTACGGCAGGGCTACCACCCCTTCTACAGTATCAGGTGATCCCATTCTCGGAGATCTTTTAGGTGCTGACAAGGAACTGATATTTAATATAGAATATATCGTGCCTCTTGTTAAAGATGCCAGGATAAACGGGGTATTGTTTTTTGATGCAGGTTCAGGTTTTGGAAAAGATGACAGCATTACGACGTCGGATCTGAGAACAAGCGCCGGCGGCGGCTTCAGGTGGTTCTCTCCGATCGGTCCGCTGCGTCTTGAATGGGGATATAACCTTGATCCAAGGCCCGGAGAGCGTCAGGGCATTTGGGAATTTTCAATAGGATCGTTGTTTTAATGAAAGGAGAATTTAAATGAATCTCAGTAAAAAAATGTTTTATGCAGTTATCGCCGGTCTCTTTCTCGCCATATATACAGTGCTGCCTGTCAGGGCTGAAGATTTAAAGATCGGCTACATAGACGCTCAAAGAGTGCTGGATGAGAGTCTGAAGGGAAAGCAGGTCAAAGACCAGCTTAACGAGTATGTACAGAGCAGGCAGAAGATAGTTGACATTGAGGAATCTGAACTGAAAGACCTTCAGGATGAACTGACAAAACAGGGAGCGGTACTGAGTCCGTCCGCAAAGCAGGAGAAGGAAGAACAGTTTCAGAAAAGATTTATGGAATACCAGAAAAAGGTCTCAGAATTACAGAAGGAAATTCAGCAGAGAAGGAGCGACAAGATCGAAGAGTTCAACACTGAACTGGAAAAGGTGGCCAGGGCCCTGGGAGAAAAAGAGGGTTACTCCATGATCCTGACAAACCTTGATGTCAATATAATCCTCTACGCGAAACAAAATCTGAACCTTACTGATATGGTCATAAAGGAACTTGACAAGGGCCTTACTAAGGATGGAGACAGCAGGAAGTAGCGGGCATTTCGGGCCGGTTTGCTGACGGTGATGAAACAGAACATAGAAATGACTCTTGGTGAGATCGCAACCAGGATCAGCGGAGAGCTGATAAATGGACGCGGTGATGCATTGATCTCAGGAGTCTCAGGGTTAAAAGAGGCAAAGGCGGGGGAGATCAGTTTTCTTGCACACAGAAGATACCTCAGGGACCTCGAGACAACTTCTGCATCGGCAGTGGTAATCCCTAATGACGTTGCATTTGACAGGCTGCCTGCCATAAAGGTAGACAATCCATACTTTGCCTTCTCACAACTCCTGCACCTGTTTCATGACATACCTTACACTGCAGGGGGTATAGATGAAAATGCCATTGTCGGAAGTAATGCGTCGCTTGGGCAGGATGTGTCCATATACCCTTATGTATATATAGGGAACAACGCATGCATTGGCGACAGAGTTACCATCTACCCCTTTGCATTTATTGGCAACGACTCAATCATAGGCAGCAACTCTGTCATTTACTCCAATGTCACTGTTCGAGAGGGGTGCAGGATCGGCGAGCGTGTTATAATACACTCCGGCGCTGTAATAGGGAGCGACGGCTTTGGATACGTGACACATCAGGGCATGCACCATAAGATACCGCAGGTTGGAGGTGTAATCATTGAAGATGATGTGGAAATTGGCGCCAATACCACGATTGACCGGGGGACAAGGGGCAACACAATCATCAGCAGGGGCACAAAGATTGATAACCTGATACAAGTGGCACACAATGTCTTCGTGGGGGAACACTGCCTTTTTGCTGCTCAGTCCGGAATCGCAGGCAGTTCAAAAACAGGAAACCATGTAATAATGGCAGGGCAGTCCGGGGTGGTTGATCACGTCAATGTGGGAAATAATGTTATAATAACCGCCCAGTCCGCAGCCACAAAGGATATCAGAGATGGTGAAACAATATCCGGCATGCCTTCCATGCCCCATAGAAACTGGCTGAAGGCAATGGCTGTGTTTGAAGACCTCCCTGGGATAAAGAAGAAGGTTGCAGAGCTTGAGAGACGAATGGCTGAGATAGAAGAGAAATAATTCAGGAGGCAATATCATGGATATAAAAGAAATTCTCCGCATACTCCCTCACCGCTACCCATTCCTTCTCGTTGACAGGATAACAGAAATAGAATTATTCAAGCGGATTACAGGAATAAAGAATGTGACCATGAATGAGGGCTTTTTTCAGGGACATTTTCCAAATTTCCCTGTCATGCCGGGTGTACTGATAATCGAGGCAATGGCACAGGTAGGTTGCGTACTGGCATTTAAATCAGCAGAGACTACAATGGATTTGTCAAATAAGCTGGTATACTTCGCCGGCATAGATGATGCCAGGTTCAGGAGGCCTGTACTGCCCGGAGATCAGATCAAATTTGAGGTAGAGCTCATTAAATCAAAGGGAATGTTCTGGAAATTAAAGGGACTGGCCACTGTTGACGGCGAAACAGCCTGCGATGCTGAAATTATGGCAATGGTCGGAGACAAGTAAAATAAGCAATGAGCAATGAGTGTTTGTTAATACGTTTTGGGAGTGTACATAATGAATAAAATTCATAATACAGCAATAATAGATCCAAAGGCTGAGCTGGCAGAGGATGTGACCGTGGGCCCCTACTCCATCATCGGCCCACATGTCAGGATCGGCAGAGGGACTGTGATTGATTCACATGCCTTAATTGACCGCTGGACAGAGATAGGCAGCGAATGCAGGATATCATCCTTTACGTCAATAGGGACGCCACCGCAGGATATTTCTTATGCAGGTGAAGAAACGCGCATAGTCATAGGGGACAGGAACACAATACGTGAATACGCCACCATACACAGGGGCACAAAAAAGGGCGGCGGCATTACAACAGTAGGCTCTGATAATTATATAATGTCATACGTACATATAGCTCATGACTGCCGGATAGGAAACCACATAGTCATGGCTAATGCGGCAACACTTGGCGGACACGTCAGGGTTGAAGATTATGCAGTAATAGGAGGACTTACAGGGGTCCATCAGTTTGTCCGGATAGGCGCATACTCCATGGTCGGCGCATGTTCCGCCGTATCCCTTGATGTGCCTCCATATGTATCAGCAGTCGGCAACAGGGCAGAGCTCTTTGGACTGAACATTGTAGGACTACGGAGACATGGTTTTGACAAGACAAGGGTCCAGAAGATAAAGAAGGCTTATAACACACTCTTCAGATCAAAGCATCAGCTCAAGGATGCACTGATTAATGTCCTCGATGAAATACCTGATTCCGATGATGTCAAACAGATGGTAATTTTCATCAAAGAAACAAAGCGTGGAATATGCCGGTGAACCGTCATGAGCCTCAGGCTCACCAGGGTTAATGAAAACGTTATTCCCGCGTAAGCTGGAATCCAGGCCGCTGGCATGATCCTGGATTCCCACTTACGTGGGAATGACGGGTATACAGGAGCATTTTGAAGTAAAATATAGTGTAAATCTGCCGCAGCACCGGGCTTTAGGGTCAGTTAAGGGATTTTAGTATGAAACTTGGAATCGTAGCCGGAGACGGGAATTTCCCTGCACTAATAGCTGAGGCCGCAAGAAAAAGCGGCTGCACAATAGTGGCAATTGCACACATCGGCCTGACCTCACCTGACATTGAAAAGGCAGCAGATACGGTTTACTGGATTAAATTAGGAAAGCTGACCGGGTTGATAGATATACTTAAAAAAGAGGGTGTGGAAGAGGCGATAATGGCTGGCGGCGTCAGTAAAAAGCTGTTATTTACGAATACTATGCCTGATGCAAGGGCGCTTGCGCTGCTGGCAGGACTTAAAGACAGGAAAGATGACACAATCCTCAGGGCTATAGCCGGTGAATTGGAAAAAGAGGGAATTACTGTAAATGAGGCAACATCGTATGTTAAGGCTATTCTCGCTGAAAAGGGGACGCTGACAAAAACAGCCCCGTCTGCTGAAGAATGGGCGGACATACAATTTGGAACAATTATGGCTAAAGAAGTCGGGAGGCTCGATATAGGACAGTGCGTCATAGTCAAAAACAGGGCGGTAATTGCAGTAGAGGCTGTAGAGGGCACTGATGAAACCATACTCCGCGGGGGCAGGCTTGCCAACGGCGGGGCAACAGTAGTTAAAGTGTGCAAGCCTGAACAGGACAAACGGTTTGACCTTCCAACAGTAGGCCCAGCAACAATTAAATGCATGGCTGAGACTAAAGCAAGGATACTTGCTGTAGAAGCAGGATTGACAATCATGATAGATAAGGATGAAATGCTCAGGGCTGCAGAAGAAGCAGGTATATCCATTGTGGGGATTAGCAGCGCCGACCTTTATGATCAGCCTAAAGCGGAATGAAAATCCCCCTTAGTCCCCCTTTAGCAAAGGGGGAAACAAGTTCCCCCCTTTACTAAAGGGGGGGATGGGGGGATTTGATTGGGGATTTTCAGGTGAACAATAAAATAAAAGTTGCAGTAATCGGAGTAGGATATCTTGGAGAGCATCACGCAAGGATCTACTCTTCCATGAATGATGTTGACCTTGTTGGTGTCGTTGACTCAAATAAGGCACGTGCGGATGAGATGGCTGCTAAATACTCTGCAAGGGCATACTATGACTACAGGGAGTTGCCAGGGGATGTCAAGGCAGCAAGCATTGTTGTCCCCACTGTTCTCCACCATAAGACAGCGCTTGATTTTATAAGACGTAACATTGATGTCCTGATAGAGAAGCCTGTCACAACGACAATAGAAGAGGCTGACGACCTTATTAAAGAGGCGCAGAAACGGGGCGTAATTCTGCAGGTCGGTCATGTTGAACGATTCAACTCAGCATATAAGCATATGCAAAAACAGATCACCAGGCCAGGCTTCATAGAAACCCACAGGCTCGGTCCGTATGTAGGCCGTGGCATTGATGTGGATGTGATTCTGGATCTGATGATTCATGACATTGACATAATCCTCTCCATCGTACGGTCCGGGGTCGTTGATATTAAGGCAATAGGTGTCCCAGTACTTACGAACAGTATTGATATGGCAAATGCGCGACTGGAATTCTCAAACGGCTGTGTGGCAAATCTTACTGCAAGCCGCGTATCAAGGGAACGCGTAAGAAAGATACGGATATTCCAGCCAGATACATACATAACACTCGATTATGCTCAACAGGGCATGGGCATATACAGGAGAATAATCGAGGATAACAAGGTGAAAATATCGAGTGATGATATAAAGCTCGAAAAAGAGGATTCCCTCTCAGCAGAGCTTGCATCCTTCATAAATGCAGTCCGGAACAGATCAACACCGGCAGTATCAGGAGAAGACGGCAGAGAGGCCCTGAGAATAGCCATAAAAATACGTGAAGATGCTGAAAAACGCCTGTCCGCCTCTCAGATTTAATGACTTTCAATAGATTATACCCTGCATTATATGAAGAACATACTTATTATAGCCGGTGAGGCATCCGGGGACATATATGGTGCGGATCTGGCAAAGCACCTCTTTGAGACGATACCCGGATTAAATATTTCAGGTATCGGAGGTAACAGGATGCGTGAGGCAGGGGTTGATATCCTCTATGACATAGCATCTATCAGTGTTGTAGGTTTTTCCGAGATTCTGCCCAGGTTCTGGTCAATAAGAAAGGCCTTTAATGTCGTGTCCGGGATAATCAAGTCAGGGGGTGCGGACCTTGTTATCCTGATAGATTATCCAGGATTCAACATCAGGCTCGCAGGTATAACTAAAAAAGCAGGCGTGCCGGCAATATACTATATCAGTCCTCAGGTATGGGCATGGAGAAAGGGGAGGATACGCCTCCTGGCAGGCAGGATAAAGAAGATGTTCGTGGTATTGCCCTTTGAAGAGGATATCTATAAAAAGGAAGGGATCAACTGCTCATTCCTCGGCCACCCCCTGGTTGACGAGATTCTTTCAACCAGGGCTGTCCGGGATTCAATAAAGATTTACGGGCTTGATGAGAACAAAAAGACCATTGGGATCCTGCCTGGCAGCAGGACAGGAGAAATAAGGCTGCTGCTTCCCCTCTTTCTTGAAGCTGCAAAAATCATCAAATACAGTAATCCAGGAATCCAGATAATTATGGCGGCTGCCGAATCTCTTGATTTCAGGGAAGTGGAGAAGATAATTAATGACTGGAGAGATGCCGGCGACAATAACCGGCTTGAAATAAAGCTCGTAAAGGGTGAGGCAAATGATGTTATTAATGTCAGTAATGTTATAATAGCAGCATCCGGTACCATCACCCTGCAGGCCGCACTGCTTGGGAAACCCATGGTCATCGTCTACAAGGTCTCTTTGCTTACTTATGCCCTGGCAAGGATGCTTGTCAGTGTAAAGCATATAGGCCTCGCAAACATTATGGCGGGCAGGAGAATTGTTCCTGAACTTATACAGTATGACGCCACTCCTGATAAGATTGCAGATGAGGTTAACAGGTTCTTTAATGACACGCAATATTACGAGAAGACTAAAAAGGAGTTAAACTTTGTCCGGCAGATGCTGGGCCCGCCAGGCGCCTCTGAAAGGGTGGCAAAGGAAATAGCGGGGATGTTATGAATATGTACCAGAGAATCCTTAAATACGTCAGACCATACTCTGTAAGAATTCTTATTGCATCTCTTTGCGCCATCGGCGTATCCGGTACAACTGCTGCAGCAGCATGGCTGGTACAGCCTGCACTGGACAGGATATTCATAGAAAAAAATGTACAGTTGCTCCTGATGATACCATTCGCCATACTAATGATCTATTTCATCAAGGGGATCTGCAATTACTATCAGTCATACCTCATGAGGTACGTAGGCAACCGGGTCATCATGGATATGCGCAATGACCTCTACTCTCACATAGCTGTAATGCCCATGCAATTTTATACGGAACACTCAACGGGAAAGTTGATGTCACGCCTTTTAAATGACGTCGGAATCATCAACAATGCCGCATCAACTGCAATTAAAGACCTCGTTCAGAACGTCATAACTGTAATCGCTCTCCTTGGTGTTGTTTTTTATCAGGACTGGAGGCTTGCCTCAATATCATGCATTGTCCTGCCCTTCGCTTACTACCCTCTTATATCTCTTGGAAGAAAGCTGAGACATGTCAGCAGAAAAGGACAGGAAGAGATATCAGGCATTACTGACATAATGCATGAAACATTCAGCGGTGCAAGCGTCGTAAAGGCATTTGGCATGGAGGAATCTGAAACAGGCAAATTCAGGGATAAAAATTTCCGGCTCTTCAGGATAAGCATGAAGGGCGTAAAACTTTCAGAACTCAGCACCCCTGTAATGGAATTTATAGGCGCCGGCGGGGCGTCCCTCATAATATGGTACGGTGGCTACCAGGTAGTCAGGGGTGCAACCACCCCAGGCACTTTCTTCTCATTTCTTACAGCGCTCATCATGATGTACAGCCCTCTCAAGGCCCTTACAAGGGTCAATTCAGCCATTCAGCAATCCCTCGCAGCCGCAGAACGGGTCTTTGCTATACTTGATCTGAAAAACGAGACAGTCACGGATAAAGGGATCAGTGAGCTGAAGGGTATCAGGGACAAGATTGAATTCAGGGACGTCTCCTTCAGATATGAAAGTTCTTCCAGGGATGCACTCTCATGCGTCAGCTTTTCAGTACAGCATGGCAGGACTATTGCCATAGTAGGCAGCAGCGGAGGCGGGAAAACCACAATCGGAAACCTCCTGCTCAGATTTTATGAACCAGACACAGGAAGTATCTGCATTGACGGCATGGACATACGGGATTTTTCACTCAGGTCTTTGAGAAGCCAGATAGGGATTGTGAGTCAGGACGTTATCCTGTTTAATGATACTGTTTTCAGTAATATTTCATATGGTAAACAGGATGTTCAGATGGAAGATGTGGTCAGGGCCGCAAAAAAGGCCTATGCCCATGACTTTATCAGCAGGATGCCGGAAGGTTATGACACTGAAATAGGAGAACGCGGGGCAAAGGTGTCCGGCGGCGAAAAACAGAGAATTGCCATAGCGCGGGCAATACTTAAAGACCCTCCTATTCTTATACTGGATGAAGCCACATCAGCCCTTGATGCCGAGTCAGAACATATAATTCAAATGGCGCTTGACAATCTTATGATTGGAAGGACTACATTTGTAATTGCCCATCGTCTGTCAACCATAAAAAACGCAGACCTCATTATAGCTCTTGACAACGGAAGGATCGTTGAAATGGGACATCATGAGGATCTTCTCAGGGCAGGCGGACTATACAAGAGGCTGCATGACATGCAGTTTACAGAAAAAGACTAAGCCTTCACTATTGCTTACACTCCTGTCACATATATACAGATTAATCTGGATCATACGGAAATGGCTTTATAGCTCCGGACTATTAAAAATAATGAAACTCCCCTGCCCCGTTATCTGCGTTGGAAACCTGACAACCGGTGGTACAGGAAAGACGCCAGTGGTTATTGCAGTAACCAGAATAATCACTAATATGGATGATAATCCCCCTTACCCCCCTTTAAAAAAGGGGGGTAAGGGGGGATTTAAGGTGGCCATCCTGTCCCGAGGGTATAAAAGGAAGTCAAAGACCCCGGTCTTACTGGTATGTGACGGGACATCTATTCTTACAACTCCGGATGAGTCCGGGGATGAACCATACCTTATTGCGTCATCACTAAAGAATACACCTGTTATAGTCGGCGCTGACAGGTACAAATCAGGGATTTATGCGTCAACGCACATGGATACTGATATCTTCATCCTTGATGACGGCTATCAGCACCTCCGTCTTTACCGGGATATCAATATCCTCCTGATTGATGCATCAAATCCATACGGAAACGGACATCTGCTCCCCAACGGCATCCTGAGAGAACCACTAAGCGGCATATCAAGGGCTGACTGTGTAATTGTAACAAGGGCAAATGAGGCGTCAGTAAATCATCTTGAACCCCTTGTCAGGGAACATAATCCTGATGCTCCCATATTTTACGCAACCCTCAGGTCTGCTGATATAACAGATTTTAATGGCAATACTTTTAGCATTAATACTATAAAAGACAAGAAGACTTTTATCTTCTCAGGCATTGCAAATCCGCAGTCTTTTAAAAAGAGTATTGAAGATGCCGGGGGCAGGATAGCTGGTGAATTATCATACCCTGACCACTACTGGTACAAAAACGATGATGTCATAAAGATCATGGATGCTGCAGCGGCTGTTTCAGCAGATACAGTCATAACAACTGCCAAAGATGCAGTGAGGTTGCACGGCCTGGATCTTTGTGTTAAGACAGTACCAGGAATTAATTTATTTAAGCTAAATGTAGAAATGGTAATTGATATCAGGTTCTCAGAGTGGATACAAATGCGGTTGTCACGGTGAAAAAGAAAAGGCATAGCAGACTGACAGGGTTTGTCCAATACATGACAGTGGTCATTCTTGTGCGGGTTCTCTCCCTTCTCCCATACCGGCTTGCATCAGACACAGGCGGCCTTATCGGCCGTCTTGGTTACCTCATGGATAAGAGACACCGTAATATCGCACTGGATAATCTTGCACGGGCATTTCCCGGGATGGACAGGCAAAGCCTTGTCAGCATAGCCGGCAGGGTCTTTGAGAACCTGGGAAGGTCTGTTGCGGAATTCATCAACCTGGCAAGTCAGAAACCGGAGGAACTCAAAAAACAACTTGATACACTGATAAGCATAGAAGGAATGGATAATTTAAATTACGCCATGAGAAAAAGGCGGGGTATAATCTACCTGTCAGGCCATTTCGGCAACTGGGAACTGCTTGGTCTTGTCGTATCTGCCAATGGCTGTCCATTTAATGCAATTGCAAGGCCGATAGACAATCATAGGATAGGGCGCATAATTAATTCCCTGAGGGGAGTACTTGGGGCAAATATTTTCCCCAAGAAGGCCGTATTGAAGGATACGCTTAAGTGCCTTAAAAGGGGCGAGTGTGTAGCAATACTGCTCGATCAGAACTCGTCCGGAGAGGAAGGTGTTTTCGTCACCTATTTTGACCAGCCTGCTGCAACAAACCGTGGATTGGCTCTTATAGCCATGAAGAGCGGTGCATCTGTTCTTCCGGTTTTTATTATCAGAGAACAGACATATAAACACAGGGTAATTTACCTGCCTGAAGTTGAAATAAAGAGAAGTGACGACCTTGAGGGCGATGTCGTCAGATACACACAGGAATTCACGGATGTTATTGAATCTGTAGTCAGGGAATACCCTGAGCAATGGTTTTGGATGCACCGGAGGTGGAAGTCAAGGCCATAGTAGACAGTTGCAGATTGAAGTTGTCATGAAACGTCGTTCCAGCGGAGGCTGGAATCCAGACCCAGGCCTAATCCTGGATTCCCACTCCCCGCTTAAATCATGCGTGGACAGGTTCCGTGGGAAAGACGGGTACACAGGAGCACTTTCAGGTGAAGATACTCATAGTAGCCCCCAACTGGCTCGGCGATGCCGTGCTTGCACTGCCTGCCATAGCCGCTATCAGACAGGCCATCCCTGCTTCATCAGTAACCATCCTTGGTCTGCAGCACATATGTGATCTCTTTAAGGAAAGCCCGTACGCAGACAATACATTAGTTTATTCAGGATCACTGTTATCTACTGTAAAAGATATCCGGAAGTTCGGTTTTGATACAGCTATTCTCTTCCCCAATTCATTCAGGACAGCTATGCTTGTTTATATTGCACGCATTCCGCTTCGCTGCGGATACATCAGGGACGGCCGGGGTCCTATGCTGAATATAGGTATAAAAGTTGATGCACAGACGAGGAAGTTAACACAGACTCAGTATTATCTGAATCTGGCAAAATCAATTCTCTGGAGTCCTGTCTTACAGAGAAAAATGTCTGCGGTCTCCGGCGAAGGCGTGTCCGCTCAGATGAAAACTGAATGGCTCTACCTGTCTCAGGATGAATTACAACATGCAAAAGAGACCATCCGCAGCTTTGACATACAAGATGGTTCTCTGATTATCGGCATCAACCCTGGTGCAGCGTACGGCTCTGCCAAACGCTGGTACCCCGAACGGTTTGCTCTTGTTGCAAGGACACTGGTAAATCAATGTGGCGCCAAAGTGATCCTGTTCGGCAGCAGGCAGGAAAGGGAGATCGCCGCGGAGATTGAAAATCTTGCCGGTGTCCCGTTAATCAATATGGCCGGTAAAACTACGATACGGGAACTAATGTCGCTTATTAAGCAGTGTCATATATTCATTACTAACGACTCCGGCCCCATGCACATAGCTTCTGCCCTTGATGTACCGGTCGTTGCCATATTCGGGTCCACTGACCCTGAAAAGACCGGACCTATGGGCAGCAGGCATGTCATAATCAGGAAAGAGGCGGAGTGCAGTCCGTGTTTTAAACGAAACTGCCCCACAGACCTTAGATGCATGGATTCTATAACAGTGGATGATGTACTTGCAGGGGCCAAACGGTTTATAGGGTAAACCATCAGATACACATATTGTTTTTTCAGGATATAATCCTTGTGTACTTTGTGCATTGCGGTAAATAGCGGGGTTTTCCGGATGAAGTTTGCGGTATTCATAGACAGGGACGGTACGATCAACGAGGAGGTGGGGTATGTTGACAGCCCTGACAAATTTCATCTCCTGCCGGGTGTATCCGAAGCCATACGGAGATTGAATGATCAGGATATACCGGCCATAATAATATCAAACCAATCCGGCATTGCCCGGGGATATTTCTCCGCAGATTTTGTAAACAGACTTCATATGAAGATGACTGCAGAACTTGAGAAACAGGGCTGCAGGATAAACGGCATCTATGTCTGCCCCCATCATCCCAATGACGGATGCGCATGCAGAAAGCCTCGTCCCGGCATGCTGCTTAAGGCTGCAAAAGAGCATGGCATTACACTTCACAGCTCGTATGTCATAGGAGACAAGATCATTGATATACAAACCGCTCATGGCGTGGGGGCTAAAGGTATCCTTGTGATGACGGGATACGGAGCTGAAGAGTTAAGAAAGGCCTCCATGTCTTCTGAAGGCAAACCGGACCATGTTGCAGCAAATCTTAAAGAGGCAGTGACCTGGATTATTGAGGAAGTGGCACACTCTATCAGGGAAATCCCCCTTAATCCCCCTTTTTCAAAGGGGGAAACATTCTTCCCCCCTTTAGTAAAGGGGGGTGGGGGGGGATTTGAAGGGGAAAAGGCTAACAATGCCAAAAAGAGCATCCTGATTGTAAAACCCAGCTCTCTCGGGGACATCATCCACAGCCTCCCTGTCCTCTGGGAATTGAGAAAGAAATACCCCGATGCATGTATTGGCTGGGTCGTTAAAGAGGTATGGCAGGATATCCTTTCAGATAATCCACTGATAGATCATCTGATTGTCCTCAGAAAAGGGATAAAGGGGATCATCGCTGCTATTCAGGAGATACGCAAGCTGCAATTTGACACTGTCATAGACCTTCAGGGGCTTTTCAGGAGCGGTTTGATTACGTATTTTTCCGGTGCATCAGTCAGGACAGGCCTCTCAACTGCGAGGGAATCGGCTCCCATATTCTACAACAATAAAGTCCCGGTACCGCCTGGTAAGATTCATGCTGTTGACAGGTATTTGCTGGCAGTCACGAACCGAGAAAAGCGGGATTTAAAATTCCCTATATATATCAACATTGATGATGATCAATGGGCAATCAAGTTCCTGCTGGAAAATAATTTATCGGATATACGGCCTCTCATTGCAATCAATCCATCGGCAAGATGGGTCAAGAAGCGGTGGCCTGCAGCCTCATATTCAGACTTAATAAACCAATTGATAAAAGAGCTGAAAGCGGGTATAATCATCATCGGCAGTAAAGACGATATTGCAATAGCAAATGATATAGCCTCTCATCTTAATGATAGGATTGTCATTGCAACAGGTAAGACTAATCTAAGGAGACTTGCGGCTTTACTTGAGAAAGTTGACCTGCTCATTACAAATGATTCGGGCCCGATGCACATTGCGGCAGCTTTAGGGACAGCGGTAGTGGCATTGTTTGGCCCTACTGACCCTGTCCTGACAGGGCCATACGGAAAGGGACACATCGTGCTCAGAAAAGATCTCGAATGCAGTCCCTGCCTGAGGAAACCATGTAAAAAAGGAAGACCTGTATGCATGGAAGCGATTACAGCAGAAGATGTATTAAAGGCAGTAACAGAGAGTATAAAGATTAAAGGAGATCAACATGGCGTTGAGTAAGGATTTACTTGAAATCCTTGCATGTCCAAAATGCAAGGGGGATTTACGGCTCACAGACAAGGGTGATGGACTTATATGCGACAAGTGCAAACTCCTCTACCCTGTTAAGGATGATATACCGGTAATGCTGATAGACGAGGCAACCAGAATCAACTGAATATAACGCCGGTATTGTCCAGGTAAATAATAAGTACAGGTCAGTTCAATTGCAGCAGACTTTTTCAGAATCTCTTAAAAACTCTATCTTTAAGAACAGGATTACCCTGAGTTTTCTTTGTGCCGCCTTTTTTCTGTATTTTGCCGCACCGTCACGGACAACTGTTTTTACAGGCATCCCGATAATCCTTATCGGTGAAATAATGCGGACGTGGGCATCAGGCTACATCAGAAAGAATGAAGTGCTTTCACAGACCGGGCCATATGCCTTTACAAGAAATCCTCTTTATGTAGGCAATTTCCTTATTGGTGCCGGTTTCAGCATTATGACAGGCCGCCTGTTGATTATCATATTCTTCCTGGCCGCCTTTTCATATATATACATGGTAACTATTCAAAATGAAGAGAAGTTCCTGTCAGCAAAATTCGGGGAGATATTTTCAAGGTATAAAGACCGGGTGCCTGTTTTTTTCCCTGTTAAGCTGTTATTCTCAGGACCCGCACCGCATGATAACACAGACTCTCACTTCGCATGGGAGTTGGTAATGAAACACAGGGAATATCACACATGGCTTGGCATTCTTGCCGGATTAATTATCCTGATAGCCAAAGCGGCATTTATAACGGCAAAGTAGCTACGGCCTTTAAAACCGGCTGCGGGTTGATAGAAACAGAGGGCTTTTTCAGATGAACCGTCATGAGCCTCAGGTTCATCAAGGTTCATGAAAACGTCATTCCCGCGTAAGCGGGAATCCAGACCGAGGCCTGGTTCTGGATTCCCACTCCCCGCTTAAATCATGCGGGGACAGGTTCCGTGGGAATGAAGGGTACTTAGGAGTATTTTCGGGTGAAGATCCTTATTATCGGAGCGGGCGGCCAGTTAGGCAGTGAACTGGTCAACATACTGCAGGATGATGAACTGATACCCCTGACTCACAGGGACATTGAGATGACGGATGAGCAGGAGGTAAATAACATACTCTCCTCCAATATGCCGGATGTAGTCATCAACACTGCCGCATATCACAGGGTTGATGACTGTGAAGACAACACAGTGCTCAGTTTTGCCGTCAACAGCATTGCCGTAAGGAATCTGGCAAGGACGTGCAGTGAGCTCGGTGTCACATTAGTACACTTCAGCACAGACTATGTATTCGGCGGTGAGCAGAGCACACCGTACAATGAAGATGATTGTCCGAATCCCCGGAGCGTCTATGCTGTATCAAAACATGCAGGAGAACTTTTTGTAAGGAATATTTGCAGCAAATATTATTTAATAAGGACCTGCGGACTGTACGGGGCAAAAGGTGTAAGCGGCAAAGGGGGCAATTTCATAGAAACTATGATAAAACTTGCCAACAGCGGAAAAGAAATTAAGGTTGTATCCGATCAGTTCGTAACCCCGACTTATGCAAAGGAACTTGCCTCAAAGGTTTCACAGTTAATACGCACCGGGAAATATGGCCTATACCACATTACGAATAACGGCGGATGCTCATGGTATGAATTTGCAAGCGTCATATTTCAATTGACCGGCATTAACGCTGTGGTCAAGCCTGTCACTTCATCTGAATTCGGGGCAAAGGCAAGAAGACCGCTGTACTCGGTTCTCGAAAACGGGAACCTGAGACTTCTCGGTCTGGATGACATGAGTCAATGGAACAACGCATTGAAGGAATATCTTTCAGAAAAAGGGTATATAAAGGATCAGAGGACATTTACTGATGAAGATCAAAAAGACATCAACAGGTGAAACTGTTGAAAAATACGAAAAGAAAAAGAGGCACTATCAGAGCGACTCTGTTGCCACTAAATATGATGATGTAAGGTTCGTCAAACTTTCACACAAGCTGCGCAACAAAAGAAAACTTGCCGCCATTCAAAAAGCAATCGCCGCAGCAGGCGAACTCGGACATGAGATAAAGAGTGTCATTGATATTCCATGCGGAACAGGAAGGCTATTCCCGCTCTTTATTGATAACAGGCTTTCTTTTACAGGGGCTGACATCTCAAGGGAGATGATGGAGGTGTCGCGTAACAGATTCGGCAGCTCAGGGCTTCTTAAAGGAATGGTGCGTTGTGATGCTGAATCTCTCCCCTTCAGGGACAGGTCATTTGATTCCGTGGTCAGCATAAGATTTATGTTCCATGTTCCAAAGGAGGTGCGGCACAACATCCTGAAAGAAATGGTGCGGATTTCCAGGGGATGGCTGATCATTGATTACCGTCACCGATACACTGTAAAGTACTGCATCAGGAAATCGCTAAGCCAAATTGGCATAGGAAAACCTCCTTCTTACCGTTTCTCAGTAACTGATCTGCAAAGTGAGCTCAACTCTGCCGGAATAAAGATCGTCAGGATATTTCCTACCCTGCGGCTCTTTTCAGACAAATGGGTGGTTCTGTGCAAAGCAAATTAGCAATATGGTAAGATTGTCAGGTTTCACTTTTATCAGAAATGCCGTCTCATTAGACTATCCTGTAGTGGAGAGCATATCCTCCATCCTGCCGGTGGTTGACGAATTCATAGTTAACATTGGCCCTGACAATGACGGGACTACGGAACTGATTCAATCAATCAGAAACCCCAAAATCAGGATAATTCACAGTCAGTGGAACGCCAATATGACAACAGGGGCTTACATCTATGCCCAGCAGACAAATGTCGCACTTTTCAACTGCACAGGCCGGTGGGCCTTTTATCTTCAGGCAGATGAGGTCATCCACGATAATGACCTTCCGGAAATAATGTCTTTTGTGGATCGCTATGCGGATGATGACAGGGTTGACGAACTTGCATTTACGGAGCTTAGCTTCTGGGGAGATTACAGGACTGTGGTCAATGTATATCCTCAACGCAACAGAAGACGCTGCCGCATAGTAAAACCACATCATTTTGTAATGTCCCGCGGTGATGCAGCCGGGTTCACGGTACACCCAAAATATAAGGAAAAAGGGCGCAGGATGAGGGTCGTTGATACAGGTATACCCCTGTTTCACTACTGCAGTGTCAAATCAGAGAAGGCTATGCAGGCCAAGAAAAAGACGGTCTCAAATTACTGGAGTGAAACCAGCTCGGCTCAGCCTGAATTCAGCACATATTATGACATCCCAAGGAAATTCGTTGCGGCCTATGAAGGAACACATCCAAAAGTTATGGAGAAGAGGATTAAAGAACACTGTGTCTCAATAGACCTCTCCTCACCTCATTGGCGGAATAAGATAACCTGGAGAGAACAATTCCGGCGTCTTAAAACAATATGGGTAGAACATGTCACCAGCAGATTTTCCGGACGGGGAAGTTATACCCTTGTCAGGAAATAATTGCCCGGGACAGGACAGAGGGAACATGGGATGTGGCTTTATCTAAACGGCAGATACAGTAAATTGCTAAAGCAGCACGGCCTTCAGCAATTCACTGACTTCATGACCTTTTCCGGCGGGCAGGTGTTAAAACGCCTGCCGTCAAGGTCAATCACGAAAGTGGAGCTTCCAAACGGCAGGGACGCGGCAACCTTCTTTCTGAAGCGCCATATGTGCACTGTAAGACCTGCAGATTTGTTACGTACACTCCTGTCAGGCTTTTCCATATCATGGGGGAGAAAGGAATGGGAGGTTATAGAGGCATTCAGTAAGTGCGGAATACAAACCCTGACTCCTGTTGCAGCAGGTGAGCAAGTTTCCCTCCTAAGACAGGAATCATTTTTGATGACAGAAGAACTGACGGGATTTCAGTCACTTGAAAGTTATCTGAAGGACTACTTCGTCCATCCCCTGTCAGTAGAAAAGATGATGGAAAAGAGGTCTTTAATCAAAGAACTTGCTGAATTAGCAAAAACGATGCACAGCGCCGGCTTTAATCACAGGGATTTTTACTGCTGCCATATCTTTATAAGCCGTTCGGAAAACGGCAAGAGGGACTGGCGTGTACTCGACCTGCAAAGGGTTGACAGGAGACGCTGGTTCCGCAGACACTGGATCATCAAAGACATTGCGGCATTAAACTACTCAGCGCCTTCTCTAATAATTTCACGCACTGACCGTCTGCGTTTCCTGATACATTATACCGGCGGCAGAGATAAGGTAAGACAAAGCCTCCCTTTCATCCGTCAGGTAATAAGCAAGACAAACAGGATCAGCCGGCACGACAGGAAATTAAAGGCCAGGAGGCATACGTAGCGCCGGCCTTAATGGCCGGCTTGAAGTTGCCAAATAACTTGAATATAGCAATAATCAGAAAAAAATATAATCCATTTGGCGGCGCAGAACGTTATCTGAATCTGTTGGCATCTCATCTTGTGAGTGAAGGACACGAAGTCCATGTATTCGCAAATAAGTGGCCTGCAGGTGTAAAAAATGGTGTAATCGTTCACAAGATTCCCATGCTTGGCGGTCTGTCATTATTAAAGGTCTGGAGTTTTGCCATTGCAGCCTGGTTTATCCTGAGACGCTTTAAGTGTGATGTAGTATTCAGCAATGAGCGCCTATTGTCCCAGGATATACTGAGGACATCAGACGGGGTACATAAGACATGGCTTAATATCAGGATGAGGTATTCATCACCTCTCAGAAAACTATCGTTCATGATAAACCCGCTGCACCTGTCCATCCGCCTGCTCGACTGGCACATCTTTAACCGGAGGGCATACAAAAAGATAATAGCGCCGTCAGAGTTTATAAAGCATGACATACTCCGGAATTACCCTGCCGTCCATGAAAACGACATACAGGTAATCTATAATGGTGTGGACCTGCAGCGCTTCAGACCGGAGAACAAAAAGAGATACAGGAATGCCGTAAGAAAAGAATTAGGTGTTAATCAGTCAACCCCCATGCTGCTCTTTGCAGGCACGGGATTTGAGCGCAAGGGATTAATATATGCAATCGGAGCAATGCGTCACCTGCCTCAGGATGCAGTTCTCGCAGTAATAGGCAAGGGTAAGGCACGGCATTATATGAACATGGCAAGACAATGGTGCCTTGCTGAAAGGGTGAAGTTCATCGGGCCTGTGGAGGGGATTGAACGCTACTATGCGGCCTCTGACCTCCTGATACTTCCTACTCTCTATGAGCCGATGGCAAACGCTGTCCTTGAGGCGCTCGCAACTGGCATACCTGTAGTAACCAGCCGTGACTGCGGCAACTCCGAGATATTAACCAACGGTGAGGACGGATGGATTGTCAATGACCCGACCAATGACCGTGAGATAGCCCTAAACGTCAAGGCTGCCCTTGATTCATCATGGAACCAGGAGACAGAACGGCGTGCACGGAAAAAGGCAGAACAGTTTACACTGCAACGGACAGCCGGAGAGATCATAGATGTTATCCTCTCTGTAACCGCAACAGGACTAATTGAGGGACATCCCGGTCAGGGACGTTAAATGATTAAAGTCTTATTTATAATTCAGGATGAGAAGTTGCCTAGCAGCAGGATAAGGATTATAAATCTGCTGCCTGAACTGGAGAAAGAGGGGATTAATGCAGATGTTGTCAAATATCCCAGGAATCCTTTAGAAAAGATACGGCTCATAAAAATGTGTAATCAATTCGATATGACTTTTCTGCAGAAGAAATTATTATCCCCTCTCGATGCTCTACTTCTAAGGAAATATGCCAGAAAGTTGATCTATGATTTTGATGACGCCATCTACTATAGACATGATGAACACAGGTCCATTAAGAGTAGCACAAGATATCTGAAATTTAAATTTCTTGTAAGTAAAGTTGACCTCGTAGTTGCCGGAAACAGGATACTTGCTGATTACGCCAGCCGCTTTAATCGGAACGTGGCTGTCATACCCTCTGCAGTAGAAACACGAAATACTCCATTAAAAGACTATCAGAAGCAGTGTGATAAAACTATCATAGGGTGGGTAGGTGGCGAGGTCAATCTGCCTCATCTTGGATTATTAACACCTGTACTCCGGAAACTTTCACTTGACCACAGGATACAATTAAGGATACTCAGCAGCAGGGGGTTGGATATCCCTTCGATTGAAGTGAACTTTGTCCCGTGGAGTGCAGATACTCAGGATAATGAGATTGCACTCTTTGATATTGGAGTGATGCCTTTGCCAAACAATAAGTACACAGAAGGTAAGTGCGGATATAAGGCATTGCAATACATGGCCGCCTCAGTACCGCCAGTTTGCTCTGACGTAGGAATTAATCGAGATATTATTGAAGATGGAAAGGATGGTTTTGTGATATCATCAATTGATATGTTTTATGGTGCAATCAAGACTCTGATAGAAGACAAGGCTCTCAGACAAAACATGGGAACCAGGTCACGGGAAAAGGTAGAAGGCCGCTTTTCTATTCAAGTTGCAGGAAAAAGGCTTGCTGATCTTTTAATAGCCTCTTTATGAGAATGATCACAAAGTACATGATGAAGTACCTGGGGCATAAATATAAGGTGGCCTACAGGAAAAGGCTTATCGAGCTTCCGTATTCGCCAAGGGAGCTCTGGATCGAGCCTACAAACCACTGCAACCTGCGCTGCGTTATGTGCCCGCACGGAAAAGGTCTGAATGTTCCAAAAGGTTACATGGACATGGGACTCTACTCTAAAATAATTAATGAACTTGAGTACCTCAAAGTCCAGCGGATTAATATCTTCCTGGGGGGAGAATCCCTCCTGCACAAGAAGTTGACGGAAATGATTATAATGGCAAAAGTTTCAGGGATACCAGTCAGGCTCCACACCAACGCAGCACTGCTTACCGAAGACATGGCCATAAGTCTCCTCGAAAGTAAAGGTCTTGAAGAGATATCTTTCAGCTTCGATGGCGAAGACCATGATTATTATGAACGGGTGAGGGTGAACGCTAATTTCGAGAAGACCCTCGCCAACATTAGGCGCTTCCTTGAACTCAAAAAACGTGGCGGCTTCAAGATTCCACGGGTTCTTATTCAGGTCATAAAAGAACGAACTGCGGACGGGAGTACACCAGCCATAACAGATAAATTCAAGACCCTTTTTGCAGGATTGCCAGTGGACAAGTTCAATCCCATCTGCTTCCACAATTTTGGCGGTACTCTGGAGATAACCAGTGACGTAAAATACGAAGTGGTCAAAAAGCAATACAAACCCTGTCACCAGCCATGGCGGTCCATGAGCGTGGCATGGGACGGTGAGGTGGTCGGCTGCTGTTTGGATATGGAGAAAAAACTTGTCCTGGGAGACCTCAGAACACAGGGGGTCATGGATGTCTGGAACGGCAAACCCATACAGGAGCTCAGACAGGCTCTGGCAGAGGGACGTTACAGGGATATTGAGCTATGCCGTGAGTGCGACCAGCTTTGGATTTAAGAGGACCATACAATGAAGAAGCTGTTTTATAAGATACTGCATTTCATACACTGCAAGCTTGAGAAAGGACAAAACGAGTATCTAAAGTCCAAGATGAAGTGTGGCAAGAACGTATCCATCAGGGACAGGGCAATTATATACAGCCCCGAAAGAATCACAGTTGCCGATAATGTGAGTATTAACAGCGGGGTTATAATCCTTGCGCAGGGTGGGGTAAGCTTTGGCGAATATACAATGATATCGCCAGGCGTAACAATTGTCAGCGTAAGTCACGATTATTCAAAGCTCGGTCAGGAAGCCTGGGATGGGCAGATAAAAAAACCCGTCACTATAGGAAGGAACGTATGGATAGCAGCTGGTGCTGTCATTCTGCCCGGCGTAACAATAGGCGACGGAGCGGTCGTGGCAGCCGGCAGTATTATAACCAGGGACGTTCCACCGTACACTGTAGTAGCTGGTTTGCCTGCCAGGGTTATAAAAGAGCGGCCTGTTAAAGGAGGAATGAATATTTG
>JADZCV010000012.1 GCA_020851375.1 Nitrospirota bacterium
ACGCTTAACATCTGGTTAAATAAAACAAAACGGGGAAACCGGATGAACTTAAAGCCCTTTTAAAAAACGGTTGTTAAGAATTGCCAAGGCGAGGGTCGCGGGTTCAAATCCCGTTTCCCGCTCCAGGTTTTCCAAGTGTAATACTCATTAGACAAAGAATAGCTTTAACAAGCCCCTTGAAATGATGAATTTCCTGTTGACAAAGGTTAACATGTAGGTTAACATGGTTTGTGTGAGTAGAACCATCACTTTCTATAAAACATCCGATGGTAAATGTCCGATACAAGACTATCTCGATTCTTTGCCAGCAAAGGCAGCACAGAAGGTAACATGGGTTCTTAAACTCATAGAGGATTTGGATATTGTTCCATCTTCATATTTGAAGAAGCTTACCGGGACGGAAGAAATATGGGAATGCAGAATAACATTCGGTTCAAATGCCTATAGAATATTTTGTTTCTTTGCAGGAAATTCCGTAGTCGTGCTGACCCATGGATTAACAAAAAAGACTCAAAAGACACCAAAGACAGAAATAGAAATAGCTGAAGCCTATAGAAAGGATTTTCTGGAAAGGAGGACAAAACAATGAGTGATCTGAAAAAATATATAGATGAGAGAAAAAAAAGCGACAGGAAATTTGCCGCCAGATACGACGAAGGATACGAGCAGTTTAAGGTTGGGGTAATGCTCCGGCAAGCACGTGAAGCGGCAGGTCTGACCCAGGAGGAACTTGCCAGCAGGCTTAAAACCAAGAAGACCGCAATATCTAGGATAGAGAATCATGCTGAAGATATTAAACTGTCAACTTTAGAGAGAGTCGCTTCAGCATTAGGGAGACGCCTTGAGGTTAAAATCGCCTAATGCTGAATCCTCTCAAATAATGCCATTGAAAAACGGAGAATGGCGATAGGGAACACATTCCTTCCCTGCTTTAACGAAAGGTATAGCGGTAATAAAGATGGTGTTCCCAGAAATACCTGCAAAGGCATCAAAGAAACGTCAATCATTTTAAGTTATTCGTATTTTCGTATTAAAGTTAGCAAGTGGGTGCCAGGAGATGAGTTCCTGAAATTTCCTGCGATGCGATTAACAATCTATGCTATCGTCCTTAATATTTTGGAGAATGGTGATACGGAGATGAATGACAAATTGGCACTGTGAATTGAATGAATTGGGCTGGTGCGACTGGTTCGAGCAAAGAGCAGAGTGTCAGTCAACGCATATCATCGCCCGTATTGCAGCGGTTGATCGTGAACAGTTATTGCTCGTGGATCAGACGGGCCATTTCAGGGCAAAGCTGGCCGGCAGCTATCTGCACCGCCATCACCTGTCCCATGAAATGCCGTGCGTGGGCGACTGGGTGTGCCTGGAGAAGCAGTCAGGCGACTTCGGGGTGGTCCACGCGCTTTTAGAACGAAGGACTTCTCTTCGCAGAAAGTCGGCTGGGAACGTCATCGAATATCAGATGATAGCGGCGAACGTGGACTACGTGATTATCGTTCAGTCATGCCACTTTGATTTCAATCTGAGGAGGCTGGAACGCTATCTCGTCATGGTGATGGATGGCGGCGCTGAGCCGTACATCCTTCTCACGAAGACAGACCTGGTGGATACTTCTGTTCAGGCCGCGCAGTTGGCGGAAATACGCTCTGCCGGTATCACCGCGCCCATAGTAGCGTTGAGCAACGTGACGCGGGATGGTGTGGATGATTTCAAGCGGCTGTTGCTGCCTGGAAAGACCTATTGCTTCGTTGGGTCGTCAGGGGTCGGCAAGAGCACGTTGATTAATCAGTTGATTGGCCGTGAGATGTTGGAAACCAGGACTGTCAGCGGGACAGGTGAAGGGCGGCATACAACTGTTCGTCGTGAGCTGATTCGCCTCGAAGTAGGAGCACTGGTCATTGACAACCCGGGGATGCGTGAATTCGGCATTTTGAGCGCAGAAGACGGCATAGAGAGCAGCTATCCCGACATCACAACTCTAGCGTCCGGTTGCCGTTACCGGGACTGCAGCCATACAGCCGAGCCGGGCTGTGGCGTGCTTGAGGCCGTGCGTTCCGGCGAAATCAGCCGGAAGCACTTTGAAAATTACCTGAAACTCCGGAAAGAGTCCGAGTTCTACCAGATGTCCTATGCTGAAAAGAGAAAGAAGGATCGGGATTTTGGCAGATACATTAAATCGGCCAAAAAGGACTTGAAGAATTAATAGTGTATTTACGGCGGCACGCCAGCCATCCTGATATATGCTCTCCATGGAGGGATGTATATAAACGGATAGTGAGCAGGAAATGAAAGATAAGGTCATTTTCAGACCGGAAGCCGAAGATCCGGGATAGGAAGGCCATCAGCCTGAAGACTTTCTATGTACAGAGCTATGGCCTCTTTGATATTGGATATGGCCTCATCATAAGTATTTCCTTCAGAAATACATCCGGGTAAAGATGGAACAGTTACAGTATATCCCCCTTCTTCCTGTGGTTCAAAAATAACCTTGTAATATTTCTTAATCATTTTAACCCATCTCAACTTCTGTAACGTTTTATAGGCCAGTCACCTTATTATATGGATATGATGTCACATAATCAAGAAATATTGCCCACTCTCTTACTTTTTACAATAATCATACTGTCACCAAAATGTAACCGAATTTATCCGAAAGCACCTTAAAGGACAGAAAATACATAAACTGATAGAATGCCGGAATCCCTTGAAAATAAGGGGCCAGAGCAAATTCTGCAGACAGGAGGCCCACTTACAAAAAGTGTATAAATTGTCTTGCCAAGGCGAGGGTCGCGGATTCAAATCCCGTTTCCCGCTCCAGTACTTTCAGACATTACAAATCGCCAATCGTTATTTAAGAACACTTCGAGCGCGTTCGAAGAAGGTATGGGCTTCGATAGCAGATAGCCCTGTATCTTGTTACAATTCAAATCAATGAGGATTGCCAGCTGCTCTGCTGTTTCGACTCCCTCTGCGATCACATCCAGGCCCATAATGTGGGCCACCTCAACAATAGCCTTTGCAATTGCTGCATCATCCGGATTTAAAGCGATATTCCTGACAAAGGGCATCCCTATTTTCAGCATATCAATAGGCAGCTGCTTGAGATATTCAAAAGAAGAATAGCCTGTACCAAAATCATCTATTGATAGTCTGATACCTATGGCCTTTAACTCATGAAATATCTCCATGGCAGACCTGACATCCCCCATTACCATGCTCTCGGTCACCTCAAATTCCAGATATCCCGGCTCCAGCCTGGAATCTTTCAATATCCGTTTTACAGTGTCTGAAAAATCCTTCTGCTTAAGCTGGCGCATGGAAAGGTTTACAGAGATACTGACCGGCTTAAGACCCTTTTCCTGCCAGAACATATTCTGTGCACAGGCCTCAGACAATACCCACTCTCCAAGGGGCACAATGAGGCCGGAATCCTCGGCAAGGGGTATAAATGTTCCCGGAAAGACGAGTCCTCTTTCCGGACTCTGCCAGCGTACAAGGGCCTCAATACCGGTAATCTCACCTGTCACAATGTTAATTTGAGGTTGATAATGCAGCACAAACTCTTCATTTTTAAGCGCCTTGTGCAGCATACTATGGGTCTTCACTATCTCCATAGTCTTCGCATTCATGGCAGGTGTATAAAACTGATAGGTATTCTTTCCCTCTTCCTTTGCCCTGTACATGGCAACATCCGCATGCTTGAGGAGCGTTTCTGCTTCCTCGCCATCATCAGGAAATACGCTTATCCCAATGCTTGTTGTCACAAAAAACTCCTGGCTATTCAGGGTAAAAGGCTCCTCAAATTCTGAATATATCTTTTCAATTACTTTTGTAATATTTTCAACCTTCTGGATATCCTGTATAAGTATTACAAACTCGTCTCCGCCGTGCCTGGCCATCGTATCTGAGGAACGTACATGTTTTTTTACCCTCCTCACTACATTCCTGAGCAGATTGTCTCCTTCAGTATGTCCCATGGTATCATTAATATTTTTAAAGTTATCAAGGTCAAGGAAAAGTATTGCAGCAAGCTTATTGTACCGTTTTCCTTCTTCCAGAACATGGTTGAGACGGTCCATGAGAAGGGCCCTGTTGGGGAGTCCGGTTAGCTGGTCATGGTATGCCATTTTAAAGATGGCATCTTCCTCTATTTTCCGCTCAGTGATGTCGCTAATAACAGATATAAAACCGGTTAGATTGCCATCTTCATCGCGTTTATAATCCCAGTCCACCTCAATATCAATTATCCTTCCATCTTTTGTCCGGTCCTGCGTAATATACATGGTTGGGGGAGGTTGTTCAAGTACAAGCCTCTCCAGATAACCCTTCAATTTCACCCTTTCCTCATCTGATGCAACCATATCCCATATTGCCTTCCCAACCAGTTCATCATCCCTGTAGCCGTGCATCCTGGAATGGGCCAGATTGCTGAATGTAACAATTCCATTGATATCATTCTCCTGAATACCCTGAGGAATGGTCTTTACAATATATCTGTATCGTTGTTCACTCAGTCTGAGCCTCTCCTCAGCTGCCCTGCGTTCGACTGCATATTTCTCCTGTTCTATCTCCATGGCAATACGTTGTCCCAATATTTTAAGCACACTTTTCTCTTCATCTGTGAAGTTGTGCGGCTTATCATCGAGGAGGCACGTAACTGCAACTACATTGCCTGATCTGTCGAGGGATGGGAATCCACAGTATGAAAAGGCGTTATACTTCTTTAAGAAAGGGGCATCAGGAAATTTTTCTGCGACCTGATCATAGATGCGCATATCTTTCGTTTTTTTCACAGTTGCACAGGGCGAAGCACTGAGCGGACATCTGCCTGCCTCTGTAATAACCTCTCCGTTGACATAAACGCTGAGAAAATTCAGCACGTCACCCCGGATTTCCGACAGGCACACCACAGGAACGTTAAGGAAAACACCTATCAGGTGTGCTATACGCCCAAATACCTGGAGCGGATCTCCGGTAAGCAGCATGCCAAGTTCTACGACCTCCTGCAGACGATTTGGCTTAACCGGTGCCTCACTTTCATCCCTTGCAGATAATGTGTCAGGTTGAGGCTTTACCAACCTATCTTCCATAATTGATAACCCTTTGACAAATAAGAAATATTATCCCTTTTAATATAAATATATACACTTTCAGGTATGTAGTATCGGCCAAATAACTTGCCAGGAATAGGGGATTTTAATAAACATGCCTGGGCTCGCAAAGCTTCATAAAGCGGAATCGGGATTATGGATATAATTCTCGTTCTTATTAAACAATATCAAATAACGTCCGTACCCCTCTTTCTCAAGGTCCTCTTTGGGAATAAAGCGTATGGCAGCAGAATTTACACAGTATCGCAGACCAGCAGGCGGAGGTCCGTCAGGAAACAGATGGCCAAGATGCGATGAGGCATTCCTGCTCCTGACCTCAGTCCTCGTCATGAAATGACCCCTGTCAACCTTTTCCACTATATTCTCAGGCTCAAGCGGTCTCGTGAAACTCGGCCAGCCGGTGCCTGAGTCAAACTTGTCACGAGAGCTGAACAGCGGCTCTCCTGACACAATATCAACATAAATCCCTTCTCTCTTATTGTCCCAGTATTCATTGTCAAAAGGCCGCTCTGTTCCACTCTCCTGTGTGACCCTGAATTGCAATGGTGTCAGCCTCTTCCTTAGCTCCTCCTCAGACGGCCTCTGATATTGCCATAATTCCTTCAGGACCTGATCACGACCGGAATGCTTGCGATAGGATTTATATCTGAGGGCTTCTTTTTTGTAGTAATCCTGATGATATTCCTCAGCCAGGTAGAACTCAGTGATGGGCAGTATCTCGGTAACGACAGGTTTATCGTATCTTCCGGACTCGCCGATCTCCAGTTTAGACTTTTCTGCCAGCGCCTTCTGTTCTTCGGTATGATAAAAGATGGCAGTGCGGTATTGCGTCCCCCTGTCAACGAACTGACCACCTGCATCAGTAGGGTCTATCTGCCTCCAGAAGATATCAAGGAGCCTTTCATAAGTTATCTTTGACGGGTCATAGGTAATCTGAATGGCCTCTGCATGACCGGTATCCCCTTCGCACACCTCCTCATAAGACGGATCTTTAGTATGTCCGCCGGTGTAACCTGCAACTACATCAAGAACACCTTCAAGTCCTTCAAAAGGGGGCTCCATGCACCAGAAACAACCGCCTGCAAAGGTTGCCTTCTCTGATTTGACATCCATGACTATAGGATAAATCCCATTTGTCTATTTGTCTATGTCAAATTTTCAGAGTATTCAGAAATAGAGGTCTCTTTTGCCCTGCTCTATCTCATCAAGTTTCTTAATCGTTGCGTTCCTGAGTTTTGGGTCTTCTATAGATGCGGTTTGTGCGTGGATCAACTCTTCACCTGTCTTACGGAGTTCCTCATCTCCATAATCGAGCACGTATTCCTTAAAGCTCAGGATGGAATTGGGCAGGCAGAATCTTTGTATCTCTCCAGGCTTTGCGAACTCCATGAACTCATGGCCTGTCCTGCCTGTGCGGTAGCATGCGGTACAAAAGCTTGGAGCAAAACCATCCTTTGCAATGTGTTTTATGACTTCACCGGTAGTCCTTTTGTCTCCTGTGGTAAACTGGCCTTTGATGGCCTGATTCTGGATTCCCACTTCCGTGGGAATGACAGTTCCCATCCCCACCCTTTCTGCTGAGTAACCGCCGGGATATGTCCTTGAGTTTGTGCTAATCTGCGATACACCGATATGAAAAAGTCTGTCACGCAGCCCTGCATCCTCACGCGTGCTCAAAATTATGCCGGTATATGGTATTGCAAGCCTTAATATGGCGATAATCTTCATGAAGTCTTCATCGCTCACTGCATGGGGAGGGTTAACTGACAGCGGGGCGCCTGATGCAGGTTCTATCCTCGGCACTGACACTGTATGAGGCCCGACCCCATACTGCCTTTCCAACTCTCTTGCATGACGGAGCAGGGCAAGGACTTCAAACCGGTAATCATAGAGCCCAAACAATACCCCCATCCCGACATCATCAATGCCTGCCTCCATTGCACGGCCCAGGGCTGATATCCTGTAGTCATAATTGTGCTTGGGACCCGATGGGTGCATCTCTTTGTAGGTCTGTTTATGATATGTCTCCTGAAAGAGTTGATACGTGCCTATGCCGGTCACTTTTAATCTTCTGTACTCCTCAACCCCCAGCGGCGCAACATTAACATTTATGCGCCGGATCGAACCGTTATCCGCTCTTGTCGAATAAATTGCGGCAATTGACCTTTCAAGATAATCTATTGCAGATGTCCGCGGGTCTTCACCGGCTACCACGAGCACCCTCTTGTGTCCATCCCTTATGATAGCCTCGCACTCTGACCTTATCTCTACCTCAGTCAGAGTCTTCCGCTCTATCTCACTGTTATCTTTCCTGAATCCGCAGTAGAGGCAGTTGTTAATGCATTCACTTGTTAGATAAAGCGGGGCAAAGAGGACGAGCCTGTTTCCGTATATGGCCTTTTTCACCTCTTCTGCGGTGCTGTAGAGTAATTCTGTCAAGCCACGGTCTTTGCACTGAAGTAAGATTGCTGTCTCTTCAAGCGTTAAGCCATTAAGCTTCTTCGCATTTTCAATGATGCCTTCTATGTCTATAGCAGAGGCGTTTCGTGTTTTATTAAGTATCAGCTCAATTTCACTCGATAATCTCCGTTCAAATCCCCCCATCCCCCCTTTACCAAGGGGGGGTAATGTCCCCCCGGAAATGCCTATATCTGTCGGGGCCCTGCCAAGGGAATAAAGGAGCGATATTGTTTCCGATATCCTCTCCTGAATTTCTTTATTTTTTTCTCCCTTGCCTGGATAAATTGAATATAGTTTTCTAAATTTGTCCGGAGTCAGATTGATCATCATGGAATTGCCGCCGGCCATCAGGGCCTTTTCTGCACCTTCCCTTCCGAAGAGTGTCTCCACTGCTGATGTGACAAGGATATTACCGTCATGATGGACAAGCCTTGTCACTGCAATGACCTTCAGCATTGTATCCAAATCTGTTGTATTAGCGGATGCAAGCGGTGTCTGCGGATGTGCTATGAAAGGACCAAAAGAATACATCTCCGTGCCAAACGATTTGGCAAGCAATATGTCATTTAGCATATCCTCTTCACTCTGGCCTGGCAGGCCTGTGAGAGAACCTGTTGCAATGATATAACCCATGTCCCTGATCATCCGGAGGGTCTTTAGCCTGTTATCAAAATGAAGTGTTGTATGGAGCCTGCTGTAAATCTCCCTGTTCGATGTCTCAAACCTTAAAAGAACACCCCTGGCTCCTGCCTCATATAATCTCCTGTAGCATTCCTCATCCCGCTCTCCAATGCTGAGGAATATAAGCACACCATGCCTGGCTTTTATTCGTTGTATAATTTCTATCAACCTCTCTGTAGTGTAATAACCGTCCTCGCCTGACTGGAGTACAAAGGCCCGGAATCCTGATCCTTCTGCTGACAAGACCGCTGTGTCAACGATCTCATCTGCAGTCATCCTATATCTTTGAAGCCTGTCATTGTCTTTTCTAATTCCACAGTAAGCGCAGTCATTCTTACATATATTTGAAAATTCTATAATGCCATGCACGCAGGATGAATTCCTGTGAACCTTATGGCGTATCCTGTTGGCGGTCCTGTAGAGAAGATTAAGCTCATCCCTGTCCCTGCACCTCAATAGCGCAAGCAATTCATCTCTGGTAAGGCGCTCCCCTGCCTCCCCTTTGGTAATAATCCGCTCAATATTGGATTCAGTACTGACTGATGGAGAGGCCTTCCCTGCAAGCATCTCATCACGCTCTTTTAACTTAAAGAAAATATCTTCCCATTCATTGAGGATGCCGTGCGCCTCATCAGCCTCAACTGTCTGGACTATGAAACCACCCTGGGCATAGACGTAGTCCCCCACACTGACATCTCCGGCATCAACAAGGGCGGTCTTCTTCTCGCCGAAATATTCTATCAGGGCCGTGTTATTATTGATCTCTAATACTTTTCCAGGGATGGCGTAACACATGACGTTAACCTGTTAACCGTAAAAGGTGTGTATCAACTGAAGGCGGGTCTCCCTTAGCCTCTCTGATATTATCTTTGCAACCCTTCTCATTACAAGAAAGCCCATATGATAGTCCTTCTCTATCAGTTCCATCAGCCTCTTTCTGTCAACGGAAAAAACAGTGGAATCAACAACGCTCCTTGCAGCAGCAGTAAACCTGAATGGTTCCACAATGGCAGACCATCCAAAAGGCTCGGCAAACCTTGAGACAGTGTACACACTAAGGTATTTTCCACTCCCTACCCTGATATCTATGGATACCTTGCCATTCTTTAATATATAGAGATTATTAGCCGGGGCTTCTTCAGCAAATATGTAATCACCCGTCCGATAACTCTCCTCCCGGCATACCCCCTGTATTAATTTTAATTCTTCATCTGTCAGGTCTGCAAAAAACTCGATCCTTTTTAAGTCATCCAAAGATATCATGGCAGTGGTCCTCCTTAATTAAATAGGGACAGCGACTATTTATTTGTTGACCCATAGTTGACAGTTGCAGATAAATAGTCGCTGTCCCTATTTAATGCTAACTTTACAGCCTGTGGTATCAGGCCCTTACACCCTTCTGAAAGTCCAATCCCTGGAGCTATGTTGAATGCCGGTATGCCTATCAGCAAAATCTCCGGAATTTCCATTCCTAATGTATGCATCAGCTTTAAAACTGCGGCAAGCTCCATCTCGTGCAGGGAGCACTTGTCATCTGAGTTCAAACCCACCCTAACCCTGTCCCTGAGGGAGAGGGGATCGTGGAGTGTCGTCATGTACACATCACTATGCGACGTGTCGCCTTCAATTATTACTGTATCAACCACTATTACCCTGCTGTATCCTGACATCATGTCTATCAGGTCAATTCCGGGGGTCCCTCCATCAATGACATCAACATTATCCGGCAAATCTAATCCTTTTAGTTCATTGACAACCTCTATGCCAGCCCCGTCATCCCCCATGAGCGGGTTGCCAAGTCCGATTATAAGGAGTCTGCCGTTACTCAATGAATTTTACCTCAAGGAAATGTGTTGAGCATGAGATGCACGGGTCATAGGCCCTGACCAGCATTTCAAGCCTCCGTTCTATATCTCTCTTGGGAAGCTCCAGTATTGAAGGCACCATCGCCTCAATGTCCTTCTCAATATTCAGCAGATTCTGTCCGGTCGGTATTATGCAGTTAGCTGACCTTATAATCCCCTTTTCATCAGTCCCGTACTCATGATACAGAGAACCGCGCGGAGCCTCAACAACGCCAACACCTTTGCCTTCACGGGGTTCTATTGCAGGTACACCGCCTGTCCCTGAAAAAGGCGCTGAAGCCAGATTGGAAGAAAGGACATTCAGCAGTTCAAGGGAATCATATACTGAGTGCACACATTCCACAACCTGGGCAATATTATTCATAAACGGATTAGTGCAGGGGGGAATGAGACCAAGCCTCTTTGCCGCTTCCTTCGCCTTTTCTGAAATCCGGTCGTAATTGTTATTAATCCTTGCAAGGGCGCCGACCATAATGGAACTGCCTCCTGAGCGAACCTGTTTGGCCGTAGAGTAGGCTACTACATCTTCAGAAATAAACTCCCTGTACCGCTGAACCTCAAGCGGCGGATTATTCTTTGCATACAGGTGTCCATCGTAGAGGGCATAGTCTTCATCCCTTATTGAGCAATATTTTGTCGGCCTGCTGAACTCAGGCATCCTGTGCTCTTCAAAAAATTTCACGGTCTCTTCCATATCAGGTATCATGCCTTCCAGGATCCTTCGCACCTCATCGAGATCTTTGACAGCAGGCGGCTTTGTAAACCCTCCGACTACCATTCCAATGGGGTGTATGTGCCTCCCCACAAGGAACCTGCATATGTCATTTGCCGCCTTCTTTAATCCAAGACCGCGCTTAATCAGCTCCGGATTTGACGAGGCAAGCGGGATGACTGAACCAGCGCCAAAAAGGTCAGGGGCAACAAGCAGATAAATATGAAGTATGTGGCTCTGCAGGAGCTCTGCATGCAGCAACACCTTCCTGAGAAGCACCACATTCTCAGAGGGGGTAAAGCCGAGGGCATCCTCACAGGCCTTAATGGAGGCAGCAGTGTGACTTATAGCGCATATGCCGCATATCCTCGCTGTAATGGGCGGGGCCTCCAGTATATTCCGCCCCAGGAGCATGACCTCAAAAAACCGTGGCGACTCGACTATCTCGAGACGGAGCTCTTCAATCCTCCCCTCTTTGATATTGAGGACTATATTGCCATGCCCTTCAACCCTTGTAATATGATGAATGTTTATATCATGGGACATTGTTAGCTCCTGAGACAACCTCTAATCCATTAAATATGCGGAATTTTCCCGTGATCTCTTCCCTGGAATAACCCTTCTCCATCAAAATAGTATATAGGGATTCGACATTCGGATCTGAGATGAGCCCCCTGCATCCTGCGCACGGGTCCCTGAATGTTGGACATATGGCGCCACACCCTGCCCTTGTCACAGAGCCAAGACACCACTTCCCTTCTTCAACAAGGCATACATTCCCCTTTGACCGGCACTCAACACAGACAGGATAATCAGGGACTTTCGGTTTTATCCCAATGAGCAGTGACTGGACAAACCGCAGGAACTCCCCCTTATCTATAGGACAGCCAGGGATGACAAAATCAACAGGTACTATATCCTTAACCCTTTTTGTGGGCAGCGTATCCGCAAAATAATCCATTCGTCCGTAAACAGCAGGAAGCCATGACGCCTGAGGCTGGAATACTTTTAACGCATTAACACCCCCGAGGTCTGCACATGCGCCAAATGCAACAAGGACCTTTGCCCTTGCCCTTATCTCCTTTAATTCTTCAATGTCAGATTCCCTTGTGATAGAACCCTCAATAAAGGCAATGTCATAATCATCCCTTTTCTCATCAATCGCCTCACGGAAGTTGACGATTTCTATAAACCCCAAAAGCGTTGGCAGCTCCTCCTCAAGGTTCAACACCTGGAGCTGACATCCCTCACAGCTTGCAAAACTAAAAAACGCAACCTTAGGCTTCATCTGAAAATGCTCCTATATACCCGTCACTCCCACGGAACCTGTCCCCGCAGTATTTAAGCGGGGAGTGGGAATCCAGAACTAAGCCATCGGTCTGGATTCCCGCTTACGCGGGCATGACGTTTTCATGACCCCTGGTGAGCCCTGAGCTGTGAGCTTGTCAAACAGTCGAAGGGCTCACGACAGTCCATTTGAAAACCCACCCTCACCTTATCCTCTCCCTGCGGAAGAGGGAATTTGCTTTACTATCTCCTGCTCATTGCTCATTGCTTTCAACTCATTGCCATATATTACAGCGCTTCCTGTAGCTTCCTTGCGTCCCTGTACGACATCACTGGCCCGTTCTGGCACAGATAAATCCCGTTTATCTGGCAGTGACCACACTTCCCAATGCCACAACGCATCCTTCTCTCAAATGACATAAATATATTCCCCTCAAATATGCCCTTTGCAAGGAGTTCTGCAACAACAAATCTGTACATAACAGGCGGTCCGACTACAGCTGCTATCGTATTCAGCGGATCCACATCAACGTATTTAAAAAGCCCTGTTATGACCCCCACATGCCGTGTCCAGCCGGTCTCCGCAAGGTCTACTGCTATGTAGGTCTCGATTGAAGGATCATCCTCCCATTTCATGACCTCATCCTTAAATAATATATCCTTTGGCCTCTTGGCGCCAATCAGGATCGTCACTCTGCCATATTTCCACCTGTGATGGATTATATAGTTTATAAGCGACCGAAGTGGGGCAAGCCCGAGCCCCCCGGCAACGATCAGTATATCCTTTCCGTCTATTTTCTCCATCGGAAACCCATTACCGAACGGCCCCCTTATCCCGATCCTGTCATTCAGTGATAGTTTGTGCACAGCCCCTGTAAGATTACCCACTGAACGGATACAAAGTTCAAAGGACTCCCCTGAGCCGACAGGGGAAGATGTAATGGATATCGGGGCCTCGCCAATTCCCAGCATCGAGAAGATAACAAACTGACACGGCCTGTACTGAAGGTTACCCCCATCGTTCAGCCTGATGGTAAATAGCTTTTCCTTATCAGTAAGCTCTCTTATATCAGTTATAGTTGCAGGTCTCGGCAGCAGATTAGATCTCTCCATGCCCCTTTTTCCTTTCCATGACATGGTTGTAAATGTCAATGATGCTAATATCCGCTATACAATGCTCTATGCACCGGCCGCATCCGATACATCCTGACCTTCCGAATCTCTTCTTCAGATATACCTCTTTCTTGAACACCCTGTGCCTCACCCTCTCAGATGCCTTATGCCGGAAATTCTCACCTGTGGCCACCTCACAGAAGTCTTGTATCTGGCATCCATCCCAGCGCCTGTACCTCACCCCGGTTTCCATATCAGGACAGACCTCATCCACTACATCAAAGCAGTAACAGGTTGGGCATACGATGACACAAGCCCCGCATGAGAGACACTTCCTGCCCTCAGCCTCCCATATGGCACCATCATATTCGTCTTTCAGTACATGTGACAGACGGTTTATATCACCATGTATCTTCTTTGTAAATGACGACTCCCTTTCCCAGTTGGCCTTCATTAGTCCTGTCTTGTCAGAGTACCCTGCCTTACTAAAGGCCTTACTCTTCTCAATGATCTTCCTGCCAATATCAGTAGCAGCTGTGACAAAAAACCTGTTACCCAGGTCTGTAAAAAGAATGTCAAATCCCCTGTCAGCCTTGTGACATCCCTTATCAAAACAGAGTATATTCTCCCTGCAGGGGCAGGCACAGTCATAGCCAATAATAATGGAAGACCTTCTCCTGGCAAGGTAATTGGCATCCGAGGGCTCCTCTGCCAGGACCTCATCCATGATGTTGATCGCATTAATATCGCATGGATGTACAAAGAGGATGACCTGATTGCGGAAGGCATTAACAGGCCTGGTCTCTGTCAGGTCGCTAAGCTTAAACCTCAGGAGGACTTCATTGTTAGGGTATATCCACTTTACAGGCGGGAGGATCGTCGTATCGTAATTGTGCACGATCTTTGAGGGATCATCAACCTGCTCAAAGATATAACGGTTATCCTTCTCAACAGGGGCTATTACATCGTAATCCTGCAGGAGCTCAAGGATAAACTTGTTTACATCCCCGTACTCTATAATCGCATCCATGCGCCTTAACTCCGGAATAAGTTCTATTTTACGTGTTTCATGACAATGTCATAATTGTTAACCACATTCAATTTCTTAAACAGAAAATCAAACTTGTCTTCGAGCTCCCTGCCTATTTTATTCTTAACATCCTCCGGGAGTGTCCAGAATTTCTCTTTGAACGGGCCAAACCCCTTCTTGCGGGTCTTGTAGATGAACTGCTCATCAGACTCCCCGCTCTTTTTCTCTTCAGCACAGGCCTGTCTCAGGTGATTATAGATCTCTTCCCTGAAATCACGCGGAAATGCCGCGCTGTCATAAGTCATATTCTGAAACCCTGTTGCAAGATGCACCTCTGCTGTGCCTGTCTCAGGAAACCTGTGAAACGCCTCGTCAGGCAGGGTAGACGCCCCATGCTGGACAGCGCCTGAGAGACCATACACCTCTCTTGCAACTTTTGATATATTACCGAGTGTATCAAAGTCAAGCTTTACCTTTGCAACTGTGCCATCAGGGAGGGGCACTCCGCCGTGTGTTGTCCCAGTCTGGACACTGATCTTGCTGATCCCCTTCAATGAAGCGCCCTTGCCGGCAAGGGCATCCCTGTATCCGTCCATAAATGCCCTGAGCTCTTCCACAGTGCTGTTCTTTCCTCCTACCTCACCTATCTCACCGCCGACTGATACAGTAACCCCCTGCGGTTCAAGTTGTCTTATGCAGGCAGTAAGTTCAGCGGCTATCTCAAAGTTAAGCCGCTGCTGCCCCTTAAGATCAGGCTTTGAAAGGTCAACGAGGGTCGAGGTATCTATATCTATATTGTAAAATCCCGCCTCAATCGCCTCCTTGATAAGGCTCTTTAGTCCTTCGATCTCCTTTTGAGGATCCTGCTGATACTTTTTCGCATTAGCCTGAAAGTGGTCTCCCTGTATGAACACAGGCCCTTTGTAACCCTCTTTCACTGCCGCTGCAAGCATAACCACTGCATACTCATCCGGTGATTGCCCTGTATACCCTATCTCTGATTTGGCTATCTCAAAAATAAATGTTCCTGAATTATTTTTCTTAGCCGCGCGTATCACAGCCCTTGCCACGTCATAACTGAGCCCGCGGATGTTGATGGCAGGTACAGTAAAACCTTCCACTTCACCCCTGCCCATCGCTTCATAGAGCCCCTGAATAGAGGCTGACTTCGCACCAAGCTCCTCTGAAATAGCCCGGATCAGCCACCTGACCATACCCTTAATCTCCGGGTTATTATTAAATACTGCATTAAACACCAGCTTATCTATGAGCTTATCCCGTACACCAGCCGCATCTTTCACCTTTACCCTGCCGGCATCTATTTCTGCAAGACCGTTTAATGATTCAAACACCTCCTGTGTGCTCTTGTATCCCATAACTCTCCCCCCTTATATCTTTTCGAGATTAATATCTGTTACCTTGTTTACAATAATATCAGCCATTTTTAACCTGTCAGGATTGTATGTGTTTGTGACAGCAGCACAAAGCATACCTGCCGCTTTTGCCGCCTCGATACCCGCTATGGAGTCTTCTATTACCAAACAGTCAGCAGTCGTTATCGGCTGCCTGCTTATTTCGTTTAATTTGTTGAGCGCCTTGTTGAAACACTCAGGATTTGGTTTGCCTTCACTAACATCCTCAGCGCTTACAATTATGTTAAACGCCGGTCTGATTCCGGCCCCTTCAAGGATAAACTCTATTTCATGACGCAGGGCGCCTGACGCTATTGCAAGGAGATATTTCTTTGATGAGCTCTCAACGAATTCCACTACCCCGGGATATATAAAAAGATTATCCTTTATATAATCCATAAGGTAAATAGTCTTTTTATCTATGAGAGATTGAATGTGCCCGAAGTTTGGATCAAAGCCGTTAGACTTAAGCACTGTACTGAAACAGCCCTTGTCATCCATGCCAAGGTATATCTCATAATAATCCCTCTCGCTTATCGTCAATCCCATTTCTCCGAGCACCTTCTGGAACATCTTCAGGTGGACAGGCTCGCTATCAGTAATGACCCCATCGAAATCGAAGATTATGGCCTTTAGCATGAATAACGCAATATAACATGACCTTCAATCTATTGCAATATCTGAATGCTATGTCTTATAATACCCATTATGGACAAGATGATAATTGAGACGCTGGTTGCAGGACCATTTCAGTCCAATATCTTTATACTTGGCGATGAAGAGACGCGGAACGCTGTTGTCATTGACCCCGGTGATAACACAGTGGACATTTCAGGCATCCTGAAGAAAAATACACTGAGCCTGAAAAACATCCTGCTGACCCACGGACACATAGATCATGTAAGTGGTGTCAAGGCCCTGAAAGAGGAGACAGGGGCCAAGGTATTCCTGCATAAAGAGGACCTTTTTCTCTATGAAAAATTACAGACGCAGGCATCTTTTTTCGGCATAACTGCTGAAGAGGTTGTAGAAATAGACAATTTCCTTGAAGACGGTGTGGAGATAGGTGACGGGATTTTAAAGTGCCGGGTAATACACACTCCCGGACATACACCGGGCAGCGTAAGCTTTCATTTCCCGTCCGGAATCCTGTTTACCGGTGATACCCTTTTCAGGTGGGGCATAGGCAGGACAGACCTGTGGGGAAGTTCCCATGTAGATCTCATGACATCAATCAGGGAAAAGCTGTTTATGCTTGATGACAAGACCAGGGTTTACCCGGGTCATGGTCCGGCAACGACTATTGGCGCGGAGAAGCGGGACAACCCCTTCCTTAAACCGCTAAACCTTTGACGAAAAAGATAATGCGTTCCTCGTCATGAGTGAAACGAAATCACAGAAGTTGGGTAAGAAGGAGAGTGTATGGTACATGAGGTTTTAGAACATCATCATCATGATGACAAGGGCAAGAAGGTAAAGTGCCTGTCCTGCGGAAGTCCTTATGAGGGATTCTTCTGTTTTGATTGCCACTCTCTCCTTTCATTCTCAGGAGATATGGATTATTTTGCCATGCTTCAGGTTGAAAAGAGGCCTGTCGTGGACACCGTCAGATTGAAAGAGAATTTTCTGAGGTTGAGCGAGTATCTCCACCCGGATAAATACTATAACTCATCAGCGGATGTTCAGGAACTGGCCCTTAAATCATCATCTCTACTCAATAAGGCATATTCCACCCTGAAAGACCCAAAAGAGCGGATAAGGTATCTGATAAGTCTCGAAAGCGACAGAGAGGCGCCTGTATCAAAGCATGCCTCAGCAGAGACCATGGAGTTTTTTATAGAGGCAAGCGACGTCTGCGCTGAAATTGATAAGTTTTCAAAGAAAGAAAAAGGAGATGAAACTCTACGGCAGGTTCATCTCAGAAAACTTAATGAACTTAAGAAAGAGGCTGCAAACAGGTGGGAAGGTGTATTAAATGAGATTGCGGCGCTGGATAAGGAATGGCTTTCAGTCTCAGGCGAAAACAAGAGAACAAAGGTCCGGCGGCTGATAGTATTGTCTCATGAGATCTCCTATTTATCCAAACTGCAGTCGTTGATTGATGAGCTGATTGTGGCAATAAGTTAGGCAGGCCTGATGGAGAGTCGTATTTAGAATGGGCAGAATAATCGGCATAGACCTTGGAACAACAAATTCAGCTGCAGCTGTTGTTGAAGACGGAAAGCCTGTAATCATCGCGGATGCAGACGGACAGAGGCTTACCCCGTCTGTTGCAGCCTTTGCCGGAGGTGCTGAACCGATTATAGGACACAATGCAAACAGACAGCGCATACTCAATCCCGGTAAGACAATCTATTCTGTCAAAAGATTTATAGGACGCAGGGGTTCTGATATCAGGGATGAAGACATGTTTGTCTCATATCCTGTTACAGGCAGCGGGGAAGAACCTGTCACTATCCTGATAGATAACAGACACTACCTTCCTGAAGAGATATCTGCCCTCGTATTGAGCAAGCTCAGGAAAGATGCAGAGCGTTATCTTGGTGAAACCGTTGACCGGGCTGTCATCACAGTGCCTGCATACTTCAATGACGCCCAGCGTAATGCCACCAAAAAGGCCGGAGAGATCGCAGGCCTGAAGGTAGACAGGATCATCAATGAACCCACTGCAGCAAGCCTTGCATACGGCATTGACAAAAAGCTCGATGCAAAGATTGGTGTATATGACCTTGGCGGAGGGACATTTGATATCTCAATCCTCGATATAAAAAAGGGGGTCTTTCAGGTCTTGTCAACCTGCGGTAACACGCGCCTCGGAGGAGATGACATAGACCGAAGGCTGATAGACTTCCTGCTTGGCAGGATCGCTTCAGAAGGAGGAGGCGACCAGTCAGGAAATCTTATGGTATTAAGCAGGATACGGGAAGAGGCTGAGAAGGCCAAGTGCGCCTTATCCTTTCAGGAAGAAGTGGAGATATCCATACCATTTCTTACCTCAACATTCAGCTTCAAATACAAACTTACACGCAAGGATTTTGAAGAACTTGTCAGGGACATCATTGACCGTACAAGGAAACCATGCCTGCAGGCTATGATGGATGCCAAACTGAGACCGGATGAAATTGATGAGGTCATACTGGTAGGCGGTTCAACGAGAATCCCATTGGTCCAGCAGCTCGTGGAAGATATCTTCGGGAAGAAGCCCAGCAGATCGGTCAATCCAGACGAGGCCGTGGCCCTTGGGGCCGCAATCCAGGCCAATATAATGTCAGGTCATATCTCAAATCTTCTCCTTCTTGACGTTACGCCCCTTTCGCTCGGCATAGAAACCTACGGCGGCTTCATGAATGTCATAATACCGAGAAACACCACAATACCGACCAGGGCAGGCGAGCTCTTTACCACAGCAGTAGATAACCAGTCCGCGGTAACAATACACGTACTTCAGGGTGAGCGCCAGATGTCCTCTGATAACTGGTCACTCGGAACCTTTGCGCTCGAAGACATCACACCGGCGCCTGCAGGTGTCCCCCGCATTGGAGTCCAGTTCACCATTGATGCAGACGGCATACTCCATGTACTTGCAAGGGATGTCAACACAGGCAGGGAAACCGTCGTTCAGATGAAGTCAACTATTGATGCATCAAAAGAGCAGGTTGAGGCGATGGTGCGGAACTCTATTGAACATCAGAAAGAAGATGCTGCAAAGAAGGAGCTGTTCGATGCAAAGGTTGAGGCAGACAAGGTGTTGACGGCAACAAGAAAGGCGCTGAATCAATGCAGTCATTTATTGAAAGCAGATGAGCTGGCATTAATTGGAGCTGCCATCAGCGACACCGAGGCTGCCATAGGCAGAAATGACACGGATGGAATCAAGGCGTGTACCACGAGGCTTAATCAGGCAACCGAGCGCCTGGCGTCATTATTGTTAGGTGAAACTGCAAAAGAAGTGGTGGAGAAAAAAAGCCGGGGGCAGACATCTACGTAAGTCAGGAGCATTTTCGAGTGAACCGTCATGAACCCTTCGACTGTTCGGCACGCTCACAGCTCAGGGCTCACAAAGGCAGATGAAAATCCCCCTTAGTCCCCCTTTACAAAGGGGGAAATCAGTTCCCACACTGTACAAAGGGGGAAAGTAATTCTTCTCTGTATAAAAGGGGGAAATCAGCTCCCCCCTTTATTAAAGGGGGGAGAGGGGGGATTTGAACGGAGATTTTCGGTTGAACCGTCATGAGCCTCAGGCTCACCAGGGTTCATGAAAACGTCATTCCCGCGTAAGCGGGAATCCAGACCGAGGCCTGGTTCTGGATTCCCACTCCCCGCTTAAGTAATGCGGGGACAGGTTCCGTGGGGATGACGGGTACTTAGGAGCATTTTCAGATGAAACATATATTGCCTTACAAGGGTGTCTACCCAAAGATTCATGAAACAGTCTTCGTAGTCGAATCAGCCATAATCATTGGCGACACGGAGATTGGAGAATACTCAACTGTATGGTTCAACGCCGTTGTCCGCGGTGATGTCAATTTCATCCGGATAGGGAGCCGTACCAACATCCAGGACCTCTGCATGCTTCATGTAACAAAAAATACCCATCCGCTTATACTCGGTAGTGAAATAACCGTCGGCCACTCTGTGACGCTTCATGGCTGCACAATAAAGGACAGGTGCCTTATAGGGATGGGTGCAACCATTCTCGACGGCGCAGTCGTAGGAGAAGACTGCATCATTGGAGCCGGCGCCCTTGTCACAGAAGGCTCAATAATTCCGCCCGGGACACTTGCCATTGGAATGCCGGCAAAACCGAAGCGTGACCTTACTGATACAGAAAAGGCAAGGATAAAACAATCGGCACAGAATTACATTGATTATGCGCGAAACTACGGGATCTGAGATCTGCCTATGAAATCCTACCGTGAAGAGCTCTGGTTTGAGACTAAAAGCCGGAGGGCATATATCAATATCACCTCTCATGTGAACGAGTCGCTTCGAAAGAGCGGGATACAGGAAGGGCTCTGCCTTGTAAACGCAATGCACATCACCGCAAGCGTATTCATCAATGACGATGAGCAGGGGCTGCTGCAGGATTACGACGATTTTCTCGAACGCCTTGCCCCTAACGAGCCCCATTCGCAATACAGGCACAACAGGACAGGCGAAGACAATGGTGACGCACATATCAAACGGCAATTCATGGGGCGTGAGGTGGTTGTTGCAGTCACAAACGGCAAACTTGATTTTGGGCCCTGGGAACAGATATTCTATGGTGAATTCGACGGCCGGAGAAGAAAACGCGTATTAGTCAAGATAATCGGGGAATAGAATTACACAACACTGGGAGGTGACAGGATGAAAACAGAAAAAGGGGTCAGTCAATCAGGATTTTATCAGTTTTATCCGTTAGTCCCTGCAGTAATTGTAGTTAAATCAGGCACTGAACTGGATGCCCTTGCCTGTGCATGGTATTCTGCCCTCTCTTTTGATCCACCCCTGTTTGCAGTATCTATAGCGCCAAAACGGTATTCTTACAATTTGCTGAAGAAGAGCGGTGAGTTCACTGTCAATTTTCTCGAATTCGACAAGACAGGCACAATAGCAGCTCTTGGAAGGACCTCAGGCAGGGAACTTGACAAGTTCTCTGCTTACCGCATAAAGACGCTTCCATCAACAAAGGTAAAGACACCTGTGCTCAAAGAGGCATACGCTGCTTACGAGTGCAGGATAGTTAAAAGAATCCGGACCGGGGATCATGACCTCTTCATAGGTGAAGTCCTTGCTGTACACTATAAGGAGAAGGCATTTGACAAGAAGAAAAAAATCCCAAATCTGTCAAAACTGACCCCTGCCCTATATCTGGGGGCAGATCACTATGCCGGCATAAAGTCGTTCTCAGAGGTCAGGATCGGCAAGGAAGAAGTGACGGGAAGGGGCTTTAAGCCCAAGAATAATCAGAAAAATCGTGAATAAGACCAGGATAGAATTTTCTTGTGAACCATCATGAGCCCTGCGACCGTTCGGCACGCTCACAGCTCAGGGCTCACCAGGGTTCATGAAAACGTCATTCCCGCGCAAGCGGGAATCCAGACCGGGGCCTGGTTCTGGATTCCCACTTGTGTGGGAATGACGGGTGAAAAATCCTGCGGGGACAGGTTCCGTGGGAATGACGGGTACACAGGTGCATTTTCAGGTGAAACGTCATGAGCCCTGCGACCGTTCGGTACGCTCACAGCTCTGGGCTCACCAGGGTTCATGAAAACGTCATTCCCGCGTAAGCGGGAATCCAGACCGGGGCCTGGTTCTGGATTCCCACTTGCGTGGGAATGACGGGTGAAAAATCCTGTGGGGACAGGTTCTGTGGGAATGACGGGTACTTTGGAGCATTTTCAGGTGAAACGTCATGAGCCCTTCGACTGTTCGACAAGCTCACAGCTCTGGGCTCACCAGGGTTCATGAAAACGTCATTCCCGCGTAAGCGGGAATCCAGACCGGGGCCTGGTTCTGGATTCCCACTTGTGTGGGAATGACGGGTGAAAAATCCTGCGGGGACAGGTTCCGTGGGACTGACGGGTACTTAGGAGTATTTTCGAGTGAAACATTCCGGCTGGATAAAAAGGTCTCCGATGCTTTCAGCGAGGTCACACTTTGCTGTAGCATCCTGCAAAGGGAAGATATATGTCTTCGGCGGCGGTGGCATCGGTTTTTCAAGCCTCAA
>JADZCV010000013.1 GCA_020851375.1 Nitrospirota bacterium
ACTTTGCAGGAGAGGTCTATCTTCAGGAAGGGCTGAACACTGTCACGGCAATGGCTACAGACGGCGCTGGACTTGATGTGAGCGCTTCGATCTCCGTCACCTTTGTGCCGGAAGTCTCCCCGCTCTCGCTCACCGTTATACCACAAAGCGGTATCCAGCCGCTTGAAGTGACCCTTGAAGCAGAGGCATTCATCACAAACCCTGTGGCTAATTATCAGTGGGATACGGATGGGAATGGTACTATAGATACCAGTGGTGCAATGCTATTCACGATAACCAACACCTATACAAATCCAGGCATGTACCTCCCGAGGGTAATTGTAACAGATACTCTGAACAACCGGTATGAAGCCACAGCAGTTGTTACTGTACTCTCTTTCACTGAGATGGATGCCCTGCTTCGGGCCAGGTGGGAGGAGATGAGAGTTGCACTGTCAAATGGAGATATAGAAGGATCCCTTGTATATTTTCTTGACGCAAGTCAGGCCCGGTACAGGGAACAGTTTACAGCTTTAGCCCCTGTGTTGCCGGAGATTGCAGCGGATATGAGCAATATAAGCCACCTATTATGGCTTGAAGAAAACCATGCGGAGTTTGAACTCCTGCGTATCGAGGGGGGAGAGGAGTTCTCCTATGTGTTGGTCTTTATGCGGGATGGGCAGGGGCTGTGGAAAATTCAAGGGTTTTAGAGAAAGTTTCTATGCTAAGAAAGTGTCTTATAGGTTCTTTCGTGATCCTTTTATTCTCAGTAGTAAGTGCGCTTCCCTCTAATGCATGGCTTATTTACCATAAGCCGGCGTTCAGAGGAAAGGTGATTGATGCAGAAACCAGGAAGCCGATTGCAGGGGCTGTAGTGGTGACGGTGTATGAGAAAAGCGAGATACGATTGGCCCCTGAATCGAATACTGCGATAAAGGATATTCGAGAGGTTTTGACAGCGGAGGATGGGGGCTTTTTAGTCCCCTCGTATACCTCCATCACAGACCCACTGTCATTTGATTTTACTGTAACATTTATTATTTTCAAACCCGGTTATGGTGCTTTCCCAGATTGGAGGATTAATCCGCCGAGGGGGATGAATGTGCATTTTGAGGAGTTTTTCTCTGGAGAAGTGGGTGTAGTAAAAGATGTGTGGGTTACGGAGCCATGGAAGATAGGTGCAGAGCCTAAACCGGCAAAGGTTACCTTCGGCGTCGTAGAACTCCCCAAACTAAAGACGAGGGAGGAGAGAAGAAATAATATTCCAAGCCTTCCTACTGTTCTTGATTTTTTAGAGAAACAAAAAAATCTTATCAGATTAATTAATGAGGAAGAAGAAAGTTTAGGTTTGGATAAATCAGATCCATATAAAGCTCGTGAATTTATTTTAAAAATGGGGAGAGAGTAATCATGAGAAAAATAGCACTTACTATTATTGTTATTTTACAAATATTTTCCTTCCATAAAATTACTTTTGCTTTAAATGTTGAAACACACAAAGCGATAAACTTGAACATTGCGCAGTCTACACTGGATGGGTTTTCTGTTGATTATTATCTGAAAAACAATCTTGGCTTTCCAGAAGGGATTGGAGAAACCTTTAATGGACAAAGAGTAGAGTTATGGCTCGAAATCGGCGGTGAATACGAAGACAAGCCGCCCTGGACTCTTCCCTATCTCCGTTCCGTCAATCATTTTCACAACCCAATAACCAACGAGGGCTACAGTGGTATCTGGGGTACAGGGTTTCTTTCCGGGATGTCATCCACCCAGTGGGCTTTGTTGCCTCAAAGCACCCAAAGTCCTGGAGGTTATTACTCCTGGAGTGATGTTAGAAACTACTACTTCACTGCCCTTACTTCAACAGATCAAAATATACGCAACTCAAACTTTGCCCAGACCTTCAGGGGGCTGGGTCAGTTGATGCACCTGGTACAGGATGTGTCCGTGCCGGCCCACACAAGAGACGATGGGCATCTGCTTTATAATTATGAAAAATATGCAGAATCATATGTCAGTAAATCTGGTGTGCCGGCACCAACGAGTTCTCACTTCTTTGATGGTACGATCAATGACATTGCCTCTTTCATTGATACCAATCAGTATGATGGAACAAACCCGGATATTACAGCAGGTAATATTATCGGCCTTTCCGAGTACACCAGCGCCAATTTCTTCAGCGAGGACACAATTGATTCTACTGATATCACCTTCCCCCGCTTGACCTCTGCCCAGGTGGCAAGCCGTATATTTATTCGTGACTCAGGGGGCACTTATACCCGCCACTATTATTTGAAGATGCAGGAGGGTGAGAGAAATAATGGCCAGGGCTATCTGCTTGCGGCAGTTGACTGGCTTGAGCATTACCGGCAGAAATACCCGGCATTATCCCTTTTTCTTAAAGAGACCCCTGTGCTGGACGACAATATTTACAAAGACTATGCATCCCTTCTCCTTCCCCGTGCCGTAGGTTACTCTGCCGCGCTGATCGACTATTTTTTCCGGGGAGAATTGGATTTTATGGTGGATGAGGGTGACAGGGTGGATGGAGTCAAGGGGGTAAGGGTGACTAATCTATCCGATGAAGAGATGGATGGCACCTTTAGCCTCTACTATGACGCCACTGATGGTAACAGGCATCTCCTGGGTTCATGGAGTCTACTTATTGCGCCACAGGGGACGAGTCCGACCCTTAGTTTTACATTCCCAAATAACAACATCGAATATCATCGTTATATACTGGTCTTCCGGGGCAGGATGGGTCTTGAAGAAGACGCTGTGGCAGGATACATTCATGGCGCCGGATGGCGGGAGGAGTGGGATACAGGACTCTATGACAATCACAACTGGATATACAGTGAGACCGATATGGCCGGTCAGAATCCGGCTAACGGAGAGACTGTAAATCAGATTGTAAGTGGAAAACTTGTCAAAGAAAACATCCGCTATGCCAACTCTGATATGGCCCGGATCAACGAAACCTACATTGGTGTAGCCGATG